>DASXWZ010000200.1:0-5616 GCA_036503375.1 Rhodanobacteraceae bacterium
GATCGCATCGCCCTCTGCACCCAGTCGCGCCGTGCGGCCGATCCGGTGCACGTAATCCTCGCCATCCTGCGGGAGGTCGTAGTTGAAAACGTGCGACACGTCGGGAATGTGCAAGCCGCGCGCGGCGACGTCGGTGGCCACCAGCAATTGCACTTCGCCACTCTGGAAACGCTCCAGCAGCTTCTGCCGCTTCTTCTGCGGCACGTCGCCGGAAAGCGCGCCGACGACGTAGCCGTGTCGCGACAGCCGCTGCGTCACGCGCTCGGCCGCGGCCTTGGTGTTGACGAAAACGATACTGCGGGTGGGATCGGTGCGCTCCAGCAGATTCAGCAGCAGCGGGATCTTTTCTTCCTTGGACGGGAAGAACACCTGCTGGCGCACGCGGTCGGCGGTGACGCTTTCGGTTTCCACCGTCAACTTCTGCGGCTGGTTCATGTGCTCGTAGGCCAGTTCCAGCACGCGATAGGAGAGCGTCGCGGAAAACAGCAGGCACTGGCGTTGCTCGCGCGGCGGCAGGCGGCGCAACAGGTAGCGCACGTCCTTGATGAAGCCAAGATCGAACATGCGGTCGGCCTCGTCGATCACGAATGCTTCGACCGCGCGGAAGGAGAACACGTGCTGCTTGTAATAATCCAGCAAGCGGCCCGGCGTGGCGATGATCACGTCGCAGCCCTCGTGCAATTGCTGGCGCTGCTTGTCGTAGTCCACGCCGCCGTAGATCAGCGCCATGCGCAGTCCCGTGTGCTGCCCGATCGCACGCGCGTCCTTGTCGATCTGGATTGCGAGTTCGCGCGTGGGCGCGATGATCAGCGCGCGCGGATCGTTGTCGCGCCGCTCCGGCATCGCCGGTTGCGTCAACAGGCGATTGAACACGGCGACCAGGAACGCACAGGTCTTGCCGGTACCGGTCTGCGCCTGCCCCGCCACATCGCGGCCTTCCAGCGCGAACGGCAGGGTCAGCGCCTGGATCGGCGTGCAGCGCGTGAAGCCGCAACCCGCCAGCCCGCGCGAAAGATGCGGATGCAGGTCGAACTGCTCGAAGAAAGTTTCCGTGAGAACGTGTTCTGCCATGCTCTGATTTTTCTGAAGCCCGGCTTCGATGACGGCTACCGTTCTGGAAGACCCGGGTGGTCACGGAAACAGATGAGGGCGTGTGGAGACCCGCGCAAGTGATCGCGGCGAGGGTTAACTGCGGAAGTCTAGCCGAACCGCGGCCGCTGCGCCGGCTCTTGCAATCGGCGGCTGCGGCCCCATAGTTACGCCTTCCCCGCTTTGCCCGCAGGACCCCCGATGAGCGAACACGTCACCCACGTCAACGACGACGACTTCGACGCCCAGGTGTTGCAGTCGGATACACCTGTACTGGTGGATTTCTGGGCCGAGTGGTGCGGGCCGTGCAAGGCCATCGCACCGATGTTGGACGACATCGCGCAGTCCTATCAGGGCAAGCTGAAGATCGCCAAGATCAACACCGACCAGAACCAGAGGACCCCGCGGACCTACGGCATCCGTGGCATCCCGACCCTGATGATCTTCAAGGGCGGCAAGGTCGAGGCCACCCAGATCGGTGCGGTCAGCAAGGGCCAGTTGACGCAGTTGATCGAAAAGACCATCTCGGCGCAATCGGCAAGGACTGCCTGAAGGTCGGTGAAAAAGAACCTTCGAACGTGCGGCGGGAGACCGTAACGTCGCGCGTTCCTGCCCTCGGCAGAAGCCCTGGGCGCCCGCGCATTTGTCCGTCGCACCGCGATCTCTTGTGACGAGTCCGCGACCGCGACTTGTAATTGCGCTTGTGATCCACCATTTCCGATGCTAGATTGATCCTGCCGGCAGCGCTTGCGCGCCGGCCTTCGCGACAGGGACTGACAGAACTTCAGCAGCCCCGCGGGCTCAAGAGGCCCCGCGATCTCCTTTCCCATTTCTTCTCGTTTCCCAACGGCGCCTCCGAGGCGAAACCCGTGTCCGATACCCAAAACACCACCCCCGGCGATGACGCGCGCGCGTCCGCCAACGAAACCCCTGCCGAAACCTCCGAACGCAACGACGCTCCGCAAGGCCGCGAAAACGGCGGCGGTCGTCCCGATCGCGGCCGTCGACGTCGCGGTCGCCATGACCGCGGCCTGCGCAGCGATGCGCGCGGCAACGGCCTGCCGCAGGACAACGGCGACGAAGGCGAGGCCGGCGATCCCAATCGCCTGATCAATCTCACCGAACTGAAACGCAAGAACGCGCCGCAACTGCTGGCGCTGGCCGAAGAGCTCGGCATCCAGGAAGGCGTCGCGCGCGCCCGCAAGCAGGACGTGATCTTCGCGATCCTGAAGGCGCATGCCCGCAGCGGCGGCGGCATCTGGGCCGAAGGCGTGCTGGAAATCCTGCAGGACGGTTTCGGTTTCCTGCGTTCGGCCGACGAGTCCTATCTTGCCGGTCCGGACGACATCTATGTCTCGCCCTCGCAGATCCGCCGCTTCAACCTGCGCACCGGCGACTACCTCACCGGCGCCGTGCGCCATCCGAAGGACGGCGAACGCTACTTCGCGCTGCTGCGGGTCGAGACCATCAACAACGATCCGCCGGAAGCGTCCAAGAACAAGCTGCTGTTCGAAAACCTGACGCCGCTGTTTCCGCGCAAGTCGTTCCACCTGGAGCGCGGCAACGGTTCTTCCGAAGACATCACCGGCCGAATTCTGGACTTGATCGCGCCGGTCGGACGCGGCCAGCGCGGCCTGATCGTGTCGCAGCCGAAGGCCGGCAAGACCATGATGCTGCAGAACGTCGCGCAGGCGATCGTGCACAACCACCCCGACGTGCACCTGATCATCCTCCTGATCGACGAGCGTCCGGAAGAAGTCACCGAGATGCAGCGCAGCGTCAAGGCGGAAGTGGTGTCTTCCACCTTCGACGAACCCGCGGTGCGCCACGTGCAGGTCGCCGAAATGGTGATCGAGCGCGCCAAGCGCCTGGTCGAACACAAGCGCGACGTGGTGATCCTGCTGGACTCCATTACCCGCCTGGCGCGCGCCTACAACACCGTGGTGCCGAGTTCCGGCAAGGTGCTGACCGGCGGCGTCGATGCGAATGCGCTGCAGCGCCCGAAGCGCTTCTTCGGCGCCGCGCGCAACGTCGAGGAAGGCGGCTCGTTGACCATCCTCGCCACCGCGCTGATCGACACCGGCAGCAAGATGGACGAAGTGATCTACGAGGAATTCAAGGGCACCGGCAACTCCGAAGTGCACCTGGATCGCCGCATCAGCGAGAAGCGCGTGTACCCCGCCATCAACATCAACCGCTCCGGCACCCGCCGCGAGGAATTGCTGATCCCGCCGGACCTGCTGGCCAAGATCTGGATCCTGCGCAAGCTCCTGCATCCGATGGACGAACTGGCCGCGATCGAGTTCATGCTCGACAAGATGAAGAACACCAAGACCAACGACGAGTTCTTCAATTCGATGAAGCGGTGAGTTT
Organism: Rhodanobacteraceae bacterium; assembly: GCA_036503375.1. Lineage (GTDB taxonomy): Bacteria > Pseudomonadota > Gammaproteobacteria > Xanthomonadales > Rhodanobacteraceae > 66-474. The sequence goes on from DASXWZ010000200.1 coordinate 3,463, forward strand.
GATTCGCGACATCAACAAGCGCCGGCCCTGTGCCGGCGTTTTGTTTTCGAGCAATGCCGGCTGGCTATACTCGGAAGATCGCACGAGGTTTCCATGCGCATCTGCGTCTACGCCGCTTCCAGCCAACAGACCGATCAAAGCTATCGTGTTGCCGCATTTCGATTGGGTGAGTTGCTGGCCGACGCGCAGTGCACGCTCGTGTACGGCGGCGGCTCCGCCGGTTCGATGGGCGCGGTGGCGGATGGTGCGCTGTCGAAAGGCGGGCAGGTGATCGGTGTATTGCCGAAATTCATGGCCGATCTCGAGTGGGGCCATCCGGGCCTGACCCGACTCGAACTCGTCGAGGACATGCGCGAGCAAGCATCGCCTGCTGACGGATTCCGACGCGGTGGTAGCATTGCCGGGCGGCTGCGGCACACTGGAGGAACTGTTCGAGGCGATCACGCTGAAGCGACTCGGCCTCTACTTCAAGCCGGTCGTGCTGTTGAACACGCGCGGCTATTACGACGCGCTGCACACCTTCCTCGAACGCATGATCGAAGAACGCTTCATGAATCCGGAACACGCGGCGATGTGGTCGCTCGTCGATTCGCCTGAGGACATGTTGCCGGCGATCCGCAACGCGCCGGAGTGGAGTGCGAACGCGCGCGATTACGCGGTGGTGCGTTGATGGTTGTTGCTTCGGCCGTCATTCCCGACGGGGCGAAGCTGCGATCCGGAATCTGCTCTGTGCGGCGTTCCCGCGACGGCAAAATGCCGTCCATGGCCAAGAGCTCCGTGGTTCCGCGCCGATGCGCGGCCCCGGAATGACCATCAAATGTTTTGATCCACTGACTGCATGAACACCTTGCACAGCGCTTCCATGCCGGCGCGGTCTTCTTCGTCGAAGCGCGCCAGCCGCGGCGAATCGACGTCCCACACTCCCAGCAGCGAGCCGCCATGCCGGATCAGCGGCACCACGATTTCGGATTGGGATGCGGCGTCGCAGGCGATGTGATCGGCGAATGCATTGACGTCGCGCACCACTTGGATCTGCCGTGATTGCGCGGCGAGTCCGCACACTCCGCGGCCCAGCGCGATGCGCACGCAAGCTGGTTTCCCCTGGAACGGACCCACCACCAGCTCGTTGCCGTCGTAGAGATAAAACCCGCACCAGTTGAGATCGGGCAGCGCATGCCAGACGAGCGCGGCAAAATTGGCGGCATTGGCTATCAGGTTTTTCTCGCCGTGCAGCAGGCCACGCGCCTGTTGCGCGAGTTCGGCATACAGCTCGGGCTTGCTGGAGGCCGCGATCGGCTGGACTGCGAACATCGTTTTCTTCCGTCGAAGAACCGCAATTGTACGCCGTGCCGTCGCTGGCATACTGCGCGAGGGAGCGCGCATGGGGCATCTCCAGACCACTGATCGTTACGGCTTCCGCTATCGCGGCGGCGAGAACACGCGCATCGAGGCGTTCACCGATGCGGCGTTCGCCTTCGCCGTGACGCTGCTGATGATCGGCAGCGGCCACGTGCCGGCTACCGTCGATGAACTGCTGAACGCCTTGCGCAACCTGCCGGGATACGCCGCCAGCTTCGCCCTGCTGTGCCTATTCTGGTACGCGCACTACAAATGGCATCGGCGATATGGCATCGAGAACGGCCGCAGCATTCTGCTGAGCCTGCTGCTGGTGTTCCTGGTGCTGATCTATGTCTATCCGCTGCACATGATGTTCGACGCCGCCATTTCGATCGGCGGCACGCCGGCTTCCGACGCTTTTCGGGTCCGCACCTGGGCCGACTGGAAGATCATGTATGTCGTGTTCGGCATCGCCTACGCCAGCATGTCGGCGGTGATCCTGTTGTTCTATGCGCTCGCGCGAGGCATGCGGAACGAGCTCGATCTGAACGCAACGGAATGCGCCGTCACCGACACCGGCGTGCTGCGCTGGGCGGTGAGCGCCTGCGTGGGATTGCTGTCCGCATCGCTGGCACTCGCTCTCGCTCCCAGCTCACGCGGTTTGATGTACGCCTTGCCGGGATTTACTTACTGGTTGATCGCATTTTTCAATCCGATATTGCGGCGCTGGCAAGAGCGTCGCATCGCCGCGGCTAGTTCACCATGACCGCACGCGGTCTGAGGCGATCGGGCCTGTCTCGATCCGGCGTGTTCGTC
>DASXWZ010000201.1:0-8741 GCA_036503375.1 Rhodanobacteraceae bacterium
GGAAGCACTGCGCATCGTGCGATTGTAGCGAGAACACCGGCCCGACCGCGCTCTGGCGCAGCCTTGCCCATCTGTGTATGGTGCGCGCTCGAAAGCGCATGATCGAGTTCCGATTTCCCACGCTGAACTGTGTGCGCGCCGCGGCCGCGCGGATCGCGCCGTTCGCGCGCGTCACGCCGGTGCTGCGCGATGACGCGCTCGACGAACTCGCCGGTGCGCGGCTGTACTACAAGGGCGAGCAACTGCAGGTGGGCGGGGCGTTCAAGTTCCGCGGCGCCTGCAACGCGGTGTGGTCGCTCTCCGATGAAGAAGCGGGGCGCGGCGTGGTAACGCATTCGTCCGGCAATCACGGCGCCGCGCTGGCGCTGGCGGCACGCACGCGCCGCATCCCCGCGCACGTGGTGGTGCCGCAGGGTGCAGTGCGCGCCAAGCTCGCCAACATCGAAGCGGCGGGGGCGACTCTGCATCATTGCGCGCCGACGCTGGTCGCACGCGAAGAAGCCGCCGAACGGATCCGCCGCGAAACCGGCGCGACGATGATCCACCCCTACACCGACCCGCGCGTGATCGCGGGCCAGGGCACCGTCGCGCTCGAATTATTGCAGCAGGCCCCGGATCTGGATTTGTTGATCGCACCGTTGGGCGGTGGCGGATTGATGTCGGGTACCGCGATCGTGACGCGCGCCTTGTTTCCATCGACCCGATTGCTGGCGGCCGAGCCGGCGGGCGCCGACGATGGCTGGCGCTCGATGCAACGAGGGGAACGCGTTACCGGCGTTGTTCCCGACACGATCTGCGACGGTTTGCGCGCGACGATCGGTGAAATCAACTTCGAGCTGCTGCGGATGCACGGCGTCGAGATCGAGAAGGCCGACGATCCGCAGATACTCGCGGCGATGCAGCTGCTGTGGACGAATCTCCGGCAGACGGTGGAACCGTCCTCCGCGGTGGTGCTGGCGGTGCTGCTGTCGCAGCGCGCGCGCTGGCGCGGCATGAAGATAGGCCTGATCCTGAGCGGCGGCAACGTGGATCTCGAGGCGTTGCCGTTCTTGAAAACGGAGTCTTCCTGATGTACGGCGACGCGCTGCTGTCCTACGCGCACTTCCTGTCGATCTTCTTCCTGGCCTGGTTTCTCGGCCGGCAATGGCTGTTGCTGCGCGCAGACCACGTCGCGCTGGATGTGGAAACGCTGGCGCGCACCGACATGGGTTATTTCATCAGCGCAGGCCTGGTGCTGCTGACCGGCCTGGGACGGTTGTTTCTGGGCGCCAAGCCGCTGGCTTTCTATACGCACAACGGCGCTTTCCATGCGCTGATCGGGTTGTTCGTACTGGTGGGATTGATTTCGATCATCCCGACCATGAGTTATCAGCGTTGGCGTCGCTACCGCCGCGAGGATGCCCGCTTCGAAATCTCCGCGCGCGAATGGCGCTGGATGCGCGCACTGGTGGCGCTGGAATTGTGCGGCTTGGCGATCATCCCATTCGCTGCGGTGTTGATGGCCCGCGGGATCGGCTGATCATTCCACGGTGACGGACTTGGCCAGGTTCCTCGGCTGATCCACGTCGGTGCCGCGCAGCACGGCCACGTGATAGGCCAGCAATTGCAACGGTACCGTGAACACCGCCGGCGCAATCAGGTCGCCGCCGGTGGCCACCCGCAGCAGGCTTCCGTTGCCATCTGCCGGCAGCGCAGCGGCCGCATCGGCGAACACGTACAGCTCGCCGCCGCGCGCGCGCACTTCTTCCAGATTGGATTTCAGCTTTTCCAGCAGTTGATTGTTGGGCGCGACTGCGATCACCGGCATGTCCTCGTCAACCAGCGCCAGCGGGCCGTGCTTCAGTTCACCCGCGGGATACGCCTCGGCGTGGATGTAGGAAATCTCCTTGAGTTTCAGCGCGCCTTCCATCGCCACGGGATACTGCGCACCGCGGCCGAGGAACAGCGCGTGGCGCTTGTGCACGAATCGTTGCGCCAGCTCGGCGATATTCGGCTCCATCGCCAGAGCCTCGCCCAGCACCCGTGGCAGGCGAGCCAGTTCGGCGGTCAACTCCTCCAGCCTGCGTGCGTCCACGCCGTTGAGCCGCGCCAGCTCCAGCATCAGCAGCGCCAGCGCGGCGAGCTGGGTGGTGAAGGCCTTGGTCGAGGCGACGCCGATCTCGGGGCCCGCGCGCGTCATCAGTACCAGCTCCGACTCGCGCACGAGGCTCGATTCGGGCACGTTGCAGATCGCCAGCGAACCGAGATAGCCCTGTTGCTTGCCCTCGCGCAGAGCCGCGAGCGTGTCCGCGGTTTCGCCGGATTGCGAAACCGCGACGAACAACGTGTCCGGCGGCACCACCACGTTGCGGTAACGGTATTCGCTCGCGACTTCCACGTTGCACGGCAATCCGGCGATGCCTTCCAGCCAGTAGCGCGCCACCAGGCCCGCGTGATAGCTGGTGCCGCAGGCCACGATCTGCACGCGCTTGACCCTTTGCAGCAGGGCGTCGGCGTCCACGCCGAAAATATTGGGCAGCACGCGACGGTTGCTGATGCGGCTTTCCAGCGTGTTGGAAACGGCGGTCGGCTGCTCGTGGATTTCCTTGAGCATGTAGTGGCGGTATTCGCCGCGCTCGACCGCATCCGCCGACAATTCGCTGTCGCGGATCGGCCGTGTCACGGCGTTGCCGGCCGCGTCGTACACCTGCATCGTTTCGCGGCGGATTTCCACCACGTCTCCTTCTTCCAGGTACACGATGCGATGCGTGACCTGGATCAGCGCCTGCACGTCCGAACCCAGGAAGTGCTCACCGATGCCGACGCCCACGCACAACGGACTGCCGCGGCGCGCACCGACTACATGGCCGGGCTCTTCGCGCGAGATCGCCGCGATGGCGTAGGCGCCATTCAGGCGCTGCGTGGCCGCGATCACCGCTTCGCGCAAACTGTCGCCGTGCGACATGCGGTGGTGGATGAGGTGCGCGATGACTTCGGTATCCGTCTGCGAATCGAACCGGTAACCGTCGCGCGCGAGTTCCTCGCGCAACTCGGCGTGGTTCTCGATGATGCCGTTGTGCACCACGGCGACCGCTTCGCGCGAGACGTGCGGATGCGCGTTGAGCTCGTTCGGAACCCCGTGGGTCGCCCAGCGCGTGTGCGCGATGCCGGTGTGGCCGGCCACCGGCTGGGAGCGATACAGCGTTTCCAGCTCCCGCACCTTGCCGGGCATGCGCAGGCGCTCGAGACCCGCGCCGTCGAGCACGCACAGGCCGGCCGAATCGTAGCCGCGGTACTCCAGCGCCTTCAGGCCGGCGATCAGGATCGGTACGACATCGCGCTGGGCAGCGGCGGCAACGATTCCACACATGCTGGATGCGCCTTTGGGACCTGAGCGAGCCCCGCATGATACGTGCCAGTTCTGACCGCGGAAATACCGGCACGTTCCGGCGGCCTGGGGATCGCCTGCGGGATTTCGGTCGATGGACATTCCAAAAGGCCTCGGGAAGGGAGACAATGGACGTCCTGCGGCGAAAACGTGAGCCAGAGGGGCACGGGAGGAAGGGAATGCCAGGTGTAGTCCGGATCGCCAACGCAGCCACAAGCATCACGCGCTGAGCCGCGCCCGAGTCGCATCCACCAGCCGGTTCCTGATTCAGGCGGACGCCAGCCGGCCGACGCGCGCCTTTCGCTCCGGCATGGATCCTGCTTCGGCTGTTGCCGGCACCGGGATGCGATCGTCACCGATCCGCATACCAGGCACGCACTTTATCCATGAATGGAAATGCTTCCCCGCCGCACCGGCGAGGAAGCGGACGGGAGTCGCGTCGTGTTCAGGCTGCTGAGACAACGGGCTTTGCGCTGGCAACTGCTGCTCGCCGGCTGCGAGTTCCTGTTGCTGTTCGCCTGCGTGTTTTTCGCGGTGCACCTGCGCTACTGGAACGACCCGGGCTATCAGGTCGTCTTCGGACACGCCCTGCGCCTGCGCGCGTTGCTGGTGGCGCTGATGATCCTGCTGGGCATGGCCGCGTTGGGGCTGTACCAGAATCAATTGCGTGCAAACTGGCGGGGATTGCTGGTCCGCCAGGCCCTGGGATTCATCATCGGCGGCTCGGCGTTGCTGATCCTCTATTACGGCGTGCCCGCCACCTACATCGGCCGCGGTGTGCTGGGTCTGGCATTGGCAGCCGGTTTCGTGGCCGTGACGGCGTTCCGCACCCTGTTCCTGCAGGTGGTGGACGCCGAATTGTTCAAGCGTCGCGTGGTGGTGATGGGAGCGGGCCATCGTGCCGCACTGATTTCACAACGCATGCGTCGGCGTACCGATTCGCGCGGATTCCGCGTGATCGGCTACGTGCCGATGGGCGACGAGCCCGTGGCGGTTCCGAACGACATGGTGCTGCGTCCGGACCGGCCGCTGCGGGAATGGACGCGCCTGATGCAGATCGACGAACTGGTGGTCGGCCCGGATGACCGCCGCGGCGGCCTGCCGATGTCCGAGCTGCTGGAATGCAAGCAGGCTGGCGTGATCGTCACGGAACTGGCCGCGTTTTTCGAACGGGAATCCGGACAGATCAAGATGAGCCTGGTGAATCCGTCGTGGCTGGTGTTTTCCGACGGGTTCGACGCTTCGCCGATACGGCGCCTGACCAAACGGGCCTTCGATGTCACAGCCGCACTGCTGGTGCTACTGGTCGCGTGGCCGTTGATGTTGCTGGTGGCGTTGGCGATCCGCATCGAGTCGGGGCCGGGCGCACCGATTTTCTACCGTCAGGAGCGTGTCGGCGAGCATGGGCTCCCGTTCTCCTTGGTCAAGTTCCGCAGCATGCGGACCGACGCCGAGCGCGATGGCGTGGCCCGCTGGGCGAGCAAGGACGATGACCGCGTCACCCGGGTCGGTCGCTTCATCCGCAAGGGCAGGCTGGACGAGCTGCCGCAATTGTGGAACGTCCTGCACGGCGACATGAGCTTCATCGGCCCGCGTCCGGAACGGCCGCAATTCGTCGATGACTTCAATGCCAAGATCCGCTATTACCCGCTGCGCCATTGCGTGAAGCCGGGACTCACCGGCTGGGCGCAATTGCGGTATCCGTACGGCTCGTCCGCGGAGGACGCGGAGGAAAAACTGAAGTTCGACCTCTTCTACGTCAAGAACCACAATCTGCTGTTCGACCTGATGATCCTGATCCAGACGGTCGAGGTCGTGCTGTTCCGGCGCGGCGCGCGCTGACGGCGCGCGCGGTCATTGGGCCATCGTGCCCGCCCCCCAAAGCGCCCAAGCCAGCGCCAGCAGGATCAGCAGCGCCAGCAACACGCGCTTGCGCAGCGACTTCGGTTCGGGGAGAGGCAGCATCGGTTCGCGGCGAAACGCCGGCATGGACACGTTGCTGTGTCCGCTCGGCGGTGTCACAACGCCGCCGCGACGCGCGGCGGCCGGTTCGGCGCCGGGCAGGCGGCCGAACCGCCGCTCGAAGGCGATGGCGGCACCATAGAGGGTGGTCAGCCGCCGCATGGCCTCCGGCGCGTCATCATCGGTCCTGACCGGGCGGCGATCCGGATGCAGGCTGGAAATACGACGACGGTAGGCACGCTTGAACTCATCAAGGCTGCAGCGGCCCGGCGCGAGTCCAAGCTCCTCGTACAGCAACAGGAAATCGGTGTCCCCGGACATGCCCCACCCCGCCGACGAGACTCGTTCCGGCGACCCGTGTCCGCCGAAGTGCGCCTCATTATGACGCGGACGAATCCGATTGGCTAAATTCCCTTGGCGGATCTTTCGATACCGGAGCGACCCGTAAACCGGATGCGGCAAGCGGCGAAGCTTTCATGATTGAGTCCAGGTTGCCATGGGCCAGATGCCGGAATCACTGACCTCTTCGGGCCACATCGGCGCCCACCGCGCAATCAGGCTCTCGGGCCGCGCGCGATCCGGGGGCAGCCAGCGTTCCCGCCACGAGAAAAACGAACCGAGCGCCTCCAGCCACATACGCCTGGGTACGCGCTTCCACAGAGGCAAGCCTGTCGAAGGGGCGCAGACCAGTTGCACGAACCGATCCCAGTTCGACCCGTCCAGAAGATTTTGTCCTATCGATATCGATGGCCCGGAGACCCGCGCAGCGTGCCACCACCCGCATGGAATGAAAACCGTATCGCCCGGTTGCAATATCGTCTGATAGCGCGTTGCTTTTGCGAACAGGGGGAACCGTTGCAGGTCTGCCCGCTCGATATCGGAAATCCAGGACTGATTCGGGATGTGCTCTTTGGGATACAGGAACTCCGAATCCTGCGGCGGGAACAGAACGAAGATTTTGGTTCCATATAGCTGCGTGACAGTCGCATGGGCGTTTTCGCCATCGAAATGCACGATGGGGAAACGACTGCCGGCGCCGCCGATCAACAGTTTGATGAATCCATCCGGGCGCCGCCACGTCCAGGGCATCAAGGGGCTGGCAAATCGATGGGGAAAAGAATAACGATTCAGCGGCAGCACATCCGGGAGCAGCTGCGGCAGGTGCGGGCAGATGAAAACGCGGTACAGATAAGGGCCCGGATGTTCGGGGGTGGACGCCAGCACCCCGTCAATGAACGCGTCCATCCTCATGCGTGAGCGATAGGTGACGTCCACTTCCTGCTCGGCGAAAGCGGTCCTGAAAAATTCCGGGGTCCACTTGTGCAAGGCGGGCCAATCCGGAACCGCGTTCTCCACCACCACAGGTCGATTCTGCGCAATGTAGTCGCTCGCGAATTCCGCGGGCGAAAGCGTGGAAGAGTGCCGTCGCTCGATCGGCGCCGGAGCCGCATTGGCCGGTGACGCGTCACTCATGTGTCATGTGGATCGGCTGAAGAGAAATCCGTGATATTTCTCGACCGTATGCCCGGGATGGAAGGGTATGTCGCAACTGCGATCAGGCTGATCCCAGTGATCGCGCAGCACATACCCTCTTGCAATTATCGCCTGCACGAAATCGGGCTGGGCCGAAATGCGATAGGGCGCATACAACCTGGCCGAGTTCTGGATGGTGAAGAAGGAAAACCTGTCGTGCAGCGGCAGCACATTGATCAGCAGGTGCCGTGGCGGCTGCCGCAACCCCTCGAGCAGATCGCCGAGCGTCCACGGCAGGTACTGTAGCACCCCGGAAGCGAACAGGATGTCGTGCCCTGCGACATCGTTCCGCTCCGATGTAAAACGAATTTGACGCCATTCGTCGTGTTCCGCCGCCCATTCGGCACCCGCACTCGCAATGCCCGGCAATTCGCAGACCGTCCAGCGCAGTTGTTGCGGATAATGCAGATACCGCCTGAAAGCGTAGTACTTGATCCCGATATTGCCGCCGAGGTCGAATACGGATTCGCAGCCCTCGGCCAGCAAGCGCTCGAGCCAGAACATCGCCGGATAATCGCAGGCCAGAACATAGCGCGTCCGCGACAGGTACATTTTTGCGCCCGCTTCGTTATCGAAGCCTGTCGGCAGTGTCGTGGGCGCATGCGCCAGCGCTGTTGCGTAATCCGGATAAATCCCGCAATAAGCGTTATGGTCGATCCGCTCGCGGGCGAACCGGCGCCGATAGGCCCTCTCCAGGATGCCGCGGAGCCCGGGCAGCATGCGAGCCCGGTGATACATGGCTTTCAGGGACATCTTTCCCCCTAGCGGACCGGACTTCGCCATCCGCCCGTGCCACGGATTCTCCCACCTTTGACCGGCTTGTTGGCCGGCGGGACCGGTGAGAAGATGGACATCCGCTCGGTATGACTGATGCTTCAGGTTGGGTCATGGGGGATAGCACTACAGCCCGCTGGATTGACGTCGACTGGCCATCGTTCGACCCTTGGCGCGTGCAAGGGCCCTTGCGGCACCGGCTGATGGAACATCCGTTGCTGCAATGGGATCAACTGCTCGAGCTCGGAAAGCGCCTGGACCCGCTCGGACAGTTCCGCACGCACAGCAATCAGGCGCAGGCGGGTACGCCGTTCAATGATGCGCCGCGCATGTTCCGCAACCGCAAGTCCGCGGTGGAAACCATCCAGAGTCTTTCCGATGCGAATGCCTGGATGTCGCTGTTGAACGTGCAGACCGATCCGCTTTACCGAACGTTGATCGACGCGGTCCTGGATCAGATAAAGCCGCAAATGGACCGGGTCGATCCGGGCATGTGCTATCGCGCCGGCTGGATTTTCATGGCATCCCCGCGCACGGTCACGCCTTTCCACTTCGACACCGAGCACAGCTTCATCGTGCAGTTGGAGGGGCGCAAGAAGCTGTATGTATGGGATCCGCAGGATCTCGAAGCCGCCAGCGAGCACGCCCGCGACCGGTTCCACGCGTATCACGATCGCAAGTTGCTGGTCTGGCGCGATGAGTTGCGCGAGCGCGCCCACGTGTTCCAGCTCGAACCCGGTGTCGGCGCGTACATGCCATGTACCAGCCCGCACTTGGTGGAAAACGGCGACGAACGTTCATTGACCATGAGTTTCACCTTCTATACCGATTCCACGCGCCGCAACCGCGCCTTGCACAAGGTCCATGCCGGGTTGCGCAATCTCGGCGTCACGCCTCCGGCCGTCGGCGAGAGCCGACTGCTCGATGCGGCCGGCCATGCACTGTATCGCTGCAGGAATGTGCCCGATCTGGTGCTGCGCCGGATCACCGGGCGAGAGGTGCGTCCCGAGAACGCCCCTTACGCTTTCGCCGATGCGATCTGAAGGAGGTCCCGGACCGTAAGGACGTAGATCAGGGCTCGGTCAAAGGCGTCTGGCCCCGTGTT
>DASXWZ010000202.1:0-8739 GCA_036503375.1 Rhodanobacteraceae bacterium
CGAAGTCGCGGCGACGGAAAACGGTGCAACCCGCACCTTGGTGTTCACCGGCGATCTCGGGCCGAAGGGCACGCCGATCCTGTGCGATCCGGCGAAGGTCGCGGCGGCGGACGCGGTGATCATGGAATCGACCTACGGCAATCGCCTGCACAAGACGCGCCTGGATACGCTGGCCGAACTCTCCACGATCTTCCAGGCGGCGCACAAGGACGGCGGCAACATCGTGATCCCGGCGTTCGCGGTCGGCCGCACCCAGGAGCTGCTGTATTTCTTCGCCGGGCATTTCGACGAATGGCAACTCGGGAAATACAAGATGTTCCTCGACAGCCCGATGGCCACACGCGTCACCGCGTGCTACGACCGCCACGAGGATCTGTTCGACGAGGATGCGAAGAAGCTTTGGTCGACGCGCCAGCATCCGCTCCGCCTGCCGAACCTCAGCTTCACCGCCGACAGTGGCGAGTCGCGCGCGATCAATTCGATCCGCAGCGGCGCGGTAATCATCGCCGGTTCCGGCATGTGCGAAGGCGGACGCATCCGACATCACCTGCGCCATAACCTCGCCAATCCTGCCGCGCACGTCGTGTTCGTCGGTTACCAGGCGCAAGGCACGCTGGGACGGCGCATCGTCGATGGGGCGAAACACGTGCACCTGTTCGGCGACGACATCCCGGTACGCGCACGAATCCACACTGTCGGTGGTTTGTCCGCGCACGCGGATCGCGACGGTTTGTCCGACTGGTACGGCGCCATCGCCGAACGTCCGCCGGTCTGGCTGGTGCACGGCGAGGACGACGGTCGCGCAGGGCTCGCCACGTATTTGAAACAGAAGTGGGGTTGCGCGGTGAATTTGCCGAAGCCGGGAGACAACGCGAAGGTGTGACGCCGCGTGGCGTCACAATTCCGTCCGTCCCCGGATCGAGTCCGGGGCAGGCTCTGAGCGCAGGCGCCGTCTTTGATAAAAGACCACGCCGGAGTCGAAGGACAATACACTTCGACCCCGCCCGCTACGCGGGGCTACGCTCGGTGCGAACGGCATTTTCATGCCTTGCGCGCGTCGTCGCTAAGCTCGTGCGTCCTGCGCTCGCCAAGTCGAAATCGCGCAGCGATTGAGGCCCGCCCTCAGCGTCCTGCTTCGGGCGTTCGCCGGCGCTGCCGATGCCATTCAAGGCATCGGCAGAACGCGCCGGCTCACCCAGTTGCGCCGCTTCTTGTTGCCGGCGGCGTGCTCGCCCTTGCCGCGTGGTACATGCGGACGACGCGCGTGCGTTGGCTTGCCGGATTTGTTGCGCCCCGGCTTGCCCATTGGAGTCGACGGCCCATCCAGCCGCAGCGACCACGCGGGCGCGAATTCGGCCACGGTTTCAACGACGAGCTCCTGTTTCAGCAGTCGGCGGATATCCCGCAGCAGGCCTTCTTCCTCGCGGCTGACCAGAGACAGCGCAATGCCTTCCGCACCCGCGCGACCTGTGCGGCCGATGCGGTGCACGTAATCCTGGGCCACCATCGGCAGGTCATAGTTCACCACCGCCGGCAATTGCGCGATATCAAGCCCGCGCGCGGCGATGTCGGTGGCGACCAGCACGGTCGTCTTGCCAAGCTTGAAATCTGCCAGTGCGCGCGTGCGCTGGCCCTGGCTCTTGTTGCCGTGGATCGCGGCGGCGCGGAAACCACGTTGTTCCAGCAGGCGGCACAGCTTGTCGGCGCCATGCTTGGTGCGCGAGAACACCAGCGTCTGGCGTCGGCTGTCGGCGGCGAGCACGTGCAGCAGCAGATCACGTTTCCTGTCTGCATCGACCGGATGCACGCGATGGCTGACGCCGATCGCAACGGCGTTGGGCTTGGCCATCTGCACTTCGCGCGGATCGCGCATGAATTGTGCGGCCAGGGTCTTGACCTCGGGCGAGAAGGTCGCCGAAAACAACAAAGTCTGGCGTTGCTTCGGCAGCGCGCCGAGAATCTTCTTCAACGCGGGCGCGAAACCCATGTCGAGCATGCGATCGGCCTCGTCCAGTACCAGCATCTCGATGCAGGACAGGTCGACGTTGCGGCGATCCATGTGATCTATCAGCCGGCCCGGCGTGGCGACGATCACATCGGTCCCACGGCGCAGATTCGCGATCTGGCCCCCCATGCCGACACCGCCGAATACCGCCGCAGTATGCACGCGCAGATGTTTGCCATACAGGCGCAAGCTGTCGTGCACTTGCGCGGCGAGCTCGCGCGTGGGCGTGAGGATCAATGCGCGCGGCTTGCGCGCGGCGTTGCGTTGCGTGGGCCGCACATCGACCCCGAGCTTCTGCAGCAGCGGCAGCGCGAACGCGGCGGTCTTGCCGGTCCCGGTCTGCGCGCTGGCGAGCAGGTCGTGGCCTTCCAGCACCAGCGGGATCGCCGACGACTGGATGGGCGTGGGTGTGGCGTGGCCCTGTTCGGCGAGCGCACGCAGCAGCGCGGGCGCGAGCCCGAGCGATTCGAAACTCATTGGTAACTCCTGTCGTGTGCCGCGCGCTTCCCGTGTGACCGCGCGCAGCGTGATTTTTTCGGCAACGCAAACGCGCTGCCGGATTCGAGACGACGGAGCCGAGTGGTGCGGGCTGACGGCGGAAGCGGAACGCTCCGCGAAGAACTCAGCCGATAAGGAAAATCGGGTTACGGCGTGTCAAACGCGCGAATCTTAACCGGTTGCGCGGAAACAAGCCAGTGCTTCATTCGATCGCGATTTTCGGCGGAAACGCTCCCGGCAGCGAATCGGGACTGACCGCGCCGCCTGAAATCAGGAAGGCCATGCCCTGATCGACCGTCCAGTCCGTCGCGATCAACTCGTCGGTCGGAACCAGTTCCAGATAACCGCCGGTGGGGTTGGGCGTGGTCGGAACGTACACCGCGGCGATCTCGCGGCCGGAGTCGTCGATGAACACGCGCGTCACGAAGCCGACAGATTTCATTTCCGGCGACGGGAAGCCGATCAGCACCACGCGTTGGGTACCGGTCGGCTTGTTGCGCATCAGCGTCACCACTTTCTTGACGCCGCCATACACCGTGTGCACCAGCGGGATGCGCTCGAGCTGGCCATCGATGAACCCCAGCACGCGCCGCCCCACCATCAGGTTCGACAGCAGGCCCAGCAGATACAGCGCCGCGATCGTCAGGATGAAGGCGCAGATCGAAATCAGCCAGTCGCGGTGCAACTCGGCGGCGACGCGCGGCGCCGCGAGGCCGATCAGCTCGATGATGGCGGTGATCACCGGCGCGCCCACGCCCGCCAGCAGCGTGAACACGAACTTGAACACCACCCAGGTGATCCACACCGGAATGAAGGCCAGCAGGCCGGTCAGCAGGTAGCGCTTGAAATGCAGCGGCGGCATGGTCGGCTCGGAGGAGAGGCGCGGCTATTGTAAGTGCGCGCGTGATTTTTTCCGCCGGCCGGCGAATCATGGGAAAAGGACAGGGGTTCGGATGATGTCGGCGCGGGAGCGACAACGGAGATTCGAGACGCTGCTACGCGAACACCAGCGCATCGTCTTCAAGGTGGCCGGCGCCTATGCGCACGGCGCGCACGAACGCGACGACATCGCGCAGGAAATCGCGGCGCAACTGTGGCGATCGTTCGGCTCGTTCGACGAGGGCCGCGCGAAGTTCACCACCTGGATGTACCGGGTGGCGCTGAACGTGGCGATCTCGCATGCGCGCAGCGCGAAGCGTTCCGGCGCGGAACATCTCGAGCCGCTCGATGACCTGCATCTGGAAACCATGGCCGGCGAGAACGGCGCGCAGCACGAAACCCTGGAACGCGATGAACGTCTCGCGGCGCTGCACGCCTTCATCGCGCACCTCGATGCGCTCAATCGCGCGCTGGTGCTGCTGTACCTCGAAGACCGCAGCTATGCCGAAATCGCCGACGTGCTCGGCATCAGCGAAACCAATGTCGCGACCAAGCTCAACCGGATAAGGCAGAAGTTGAAAAGCCGGATGGTCGAGCAGGCGACCGAAGGAGCAAGAAATGGAACTCGATGAGATGAAACTGGCCTGGCAGACGCTTGGAGCGCGACGGGAGCATCAGCACGCGTTGACCGCACAATTCTTCCGCGAAAGCCGATTGGACAAACTGCGGCGTGGCCTGCGTCCGCTGACGTGGGGTCAATGGCTGCAATTGGTGATAGGCAATGTGCTTGTGTTCGGCGGGGCCGCGCTTTGGGCAAGTCATTTGCACCAGCCCGATGTGCTGGTTTGCGGGCTGGTGGCGCACACCTACGGATTGCTGTTGACCATCTTCTCGGTTCGCAACCTTTACCTGATCCATCGTATCGACCCGGCCGCGCCGGTGCTCGATATCCAGCGCAGGATCGCCGCACTGCGCGCGTTCCGGATACGGGTAGAGGCGCCCGTCAACGCGGTGGCTGGTTGCTTCCTCTGGATTCCGGTGTTGTGGGTGAACCTCGCGCTGTACGGCATCGACCTGTGGTCGCCCGGCTTCGTCCGGTGGGCAATCGCGAGTGGTTGCGTCGGGCTGATATCGATCCTGGTGGTGGTATGGGCGATGCGCCGGCTGGGCTATGGCCGCAAGCTGGACGATTACAACGCCGGTCGCAGCATCGTTCGCGCACAAACCGCGCTTGACGAGATCGCACGTTTCGAACGCGAGTGATTCCGGAGCAAGAAAAAACCGGCGCGACTGGCGGCGCGCCGGTTTCGTTCAACGCAGTGGTGAACTCAGTGCTGCTGGTTGTCGGTGCTCTGGACGAACTTCGCCACGTTGTCGTGCAGCGTCTTCAAGGAGGGCGTGTGCGCGTACACCATGTGGCCTGACGGATAGAACGCATAGGAGATGTTCTTCCGCAGCGTCTGCGGGATCGGTAGGTGCTCCAGCTCGTAGATCGCGGCGTAGTACGGCGTCGCCAGATCGTAGAAGCCGCCGTTCATCATCACTTTGAGATCCGGGTTGTACTTCATTGCCACCGCGAGGTCCGGCAGCACGTTGGTTGCGCCCGGAAAAGATTCATGCGCGCCCGGCAGCCTGTGGCGGAAATCCCAGTCGAAGCCTTCCTCGCCGTAGGCCGACTGCCTGTAGTGCATGTCCTGGCCGAACTTCAGCGTGGCGCGCACGTAGTCGTTGAACGCGGCGACGTAAGCCGAGCTGATCGCAGCCGACTGCGGGTCGTAATCCGATTCCTTGCTCAGCGGATCCATGCTCGGCCCGGAGAAGCGCGTATCGAGCCGGCCGGTAGTAGTGTCGTCGCCGTTCTGCAGTTCGTGCTCGAACATGCCGCCGGTGACGCGCAGGTTGGCTTTCAGCAGGTAGTCGACGGGCAGCCCGGTGAAGTCGGACAGCTTCTGCGCGATCTGCTTCTGCCGATCCGGGCTCAGCGTGGCGCCGGCCAACAGCGCCTGTTCGTACTCGCTGGTCGCCCATCGGGTCGCCTGCTGCAGCAACGGCTGCAATCCACCGTTGTTGTACTTCGGCAGCTTGTGGTGATACCACGCGGTGGCCGCGTAGGTCGGCAGCGCCAGCACGTAAGGCAGGTCGATGCCGGGCGCGTTGTCGGCGCCGTCCACGCTGGTCGCGAAGTTGAGGATCTGCGAAAGCAGGATCACGCCGTTGAGGTCGACGTCGTTGTCGGTCTCGAGATCGGCGGCCACCACCGCCGAACGCGTGGTGCCGTAGCTTTCACCGAACAGGTATTTCGGTGAATTCCAGCGGTCGTGCTGTGTCAGGAAAGTGGTGATGAACTTGGCGAAGATCTTGCCGTCACCGTCCACGCTCCAGATCTTCTTGGAAAGGTCCTTGAAGTTCTTGGCGCGCTCCTCGTCGGACTTGCCTTTCGGCAGCAGGCGGCCGAAGCCGGTGCCCGGCGCATCGATGAAGACCAGATCGCTGACGTCAAGCAGGCTGTAGTCGTTATTGACCAGTTGGTACGGCGCGGCCGGCGTGTGTGTGTCGTCGTTGGTCGTAATGCGCTTGGGCCCGAACGCGCCCATGTGCAGCCAGATGGTGGAAGAACCCGGACCGCCGTTGTAGATGAACATGATCGGCCGCTTGGCCGGATCCGCGCCGCGCTTGATGTATGCGACATAGGACATGCTCGCCTCCGGCGTGTGCTCGTCCTGGCCATCGCCGTTCAACACCAGTGTGCCGGCGATCGCGTCGTAAGCCACGCTGTTGCCTTCCACGTTGACGCTGCCCTGCGTGGTGGACGATTGCGATTTGCGCATCGCTGCTACCGCGGCATCGTCGCCCTGGTCCTGGCTGGCGGTGGACTTGTCGGGGTTGTCGGAGTTGCTATCCTGGTCGGCGGCGAACGCCGGCAGGCTGCACAGCAGCAGCGCGCCGAGGACGATGCGAAGGCGGAATGGTTTCATGGGCGGAAGCCTTGGCTTGGGGAAATCCCGCCGAGTATGCCGTGCACGCCGGCATCTTCCATAAGTCACAAGTCATGGGCGGTCAACTTCTAGGTAACCAGCCAGTTCGGGGCGTCAGCGCGCTGTGGCGCAAGTATCGGGATACAAAAACGGCTCTGCGTGGACGCCGGGCAACGACGGTACCGGCGATCCGCCGAGCAGATAGCGCGACGTCGTCCGCAGTCCAAAACAATTGTTTCGAAGTGAGTTGCGCTCGTGACGCGTAAGATAATCCTTACGGGTCTTGGAGAGATTGTCCTACAACTACTGAAGGAAATTTCCTACAAATTTTTGCATCAAGTGACTTGTGGGTTTCGGGGGCTTGGAGCACGCTTCGAGGGGAGATGTCATGGCTTTCGCCCGGTTGGGGCCGGTCGGAAGAGCGCAGGTGCTCAGCCACACATAGCTCGTGGTGCAAGGGGGAATCATGGAGACCGCGCGGAGTCGCGCAATATCGGCAGTGGCGCTAGCCGCGATCGCGTTATCGCCGGCTGCGCGCGCCAACTACGATGGCGTGGACTACTACGAAGAATATGGTCAGCGCATACAGAGCGCGCAAACCATTTCGGCCGAGAGTTACAACATATTCGGAGATTCCACCAGTCTCTATAACGGCCAGACGAGCTTCGAGATAACCGATGTTTCCATTCCCGGCAACAACGCGTTGCCGGTAGCGCTCTCTCGCCGCCTGGCAATCGTCGATCAATACAAGATGCCCGTGGATGGCGATGGCCTGCATGGGTTCGGCGATTGGGATTTTGACGTGCCGTACATCGACGGCACTTTTACCCAGCAGAACGGCTGGACGCTTTACTCTCAAACCCCGGGCAGCACCGCGCGCTGCAGCGACAATACCGATTGGCCTTATACGGCGGTAACCATTCCAGGAGGATTGGGGTTCGCCCCATATCAGGAGATCTGGAACGGCAATCATCTGCACATCCCGGGGCAGGGCGATCAGGAATTGCTCGCCAACACCCAATCCAAGTCTCCTGCCTACGCAAGCCGCAGCACGTACAAATGGGTGACAACGGGGAACTGGAAACTGAGCTGCATAGGCAGCGTTGCCAATATGGCGGGTGAAGGTTTTGTCGCGATCTCACCGAGCGGTGTCAGTTACAAGTTCAATTACGCCGTAACCTGGCAAACCTCGACCTATGCGTATCAATACAACCCGCAAATCAGCCCCGTCGGTGTCGCACGCCTGCATATTTATCTGCTCGCTACCCATGTGCAGGATCGCTTCGGAAATTACGTCGATTACCATTACAATGGTAATCAGTTGACAGGTATCACATCGAGCGACGGAAGATCCATCACCGTCAATTGGTCTGGTGACAAGATCAGTTCCGTTACGAGCGCCTTGGGCACCTGGCAGTATGGGTACAGCACGGCCAGTTGGACGAGTGAAATAGGCGTCCAGCACAGTTGGCCGTACCTCAGCTCAGTGACGCGACCCGATGGTTCCGAGTGGACGTATTCGGTCGTTTCGGGTGCCCTGATCACAAACAAGGAGGATTGGCCGGACGATTCGCATCCATCGCCGAGTCATTGTCAGCTTAGCTCTTTGCCGAATTCGGGGTCATTCGTATACAAGATCGGTACCCCGTCGGGCGCGACGGGAGTCTTCACCTTCGACTACGCGCGCTCCTATCGCACCTATGTGCCCAAAGGTTGTGTCAACAATCCGGACCCGAACACGAATTATCCGCAGCGGGTCTTCACCTATCTCGACAATTTCCAGTTGACGAGCAAGCAGGTCAGCGGTCCTGGCTTGGTGACCGGCACGTGGGACTATGGTTACGACTACGTCATTGGAGCTTATTACACCGCTTCCTCGCCTTACGTCTGGGATGACGCAGAACCATATATCCCTCCCGGTACATGCCTCACGAGCGATGGAGACCCATGCGCATCTACCAAGACGGTGGCAGTGGCCGGCCCGACCTCGGTAACGAAGTACACCTTTGGAATACAGTACGCGCGCAACGAAGGTCAGTTGCTCGATATCGAGGTCGATGACCCGTCAACTGGCGCCGTCCTCAAGACAACTACCAACGCTTACGTCACCGATGACGATGCGCCGACGGAACAGTTCTCAGACATCGCCGGCTACGATTTGTTGCCCAACTTTGCCGATCCAATGGGCAACCGGAACCGCCCGGTGGTTTCCACCCAGATCGTGCAGGACGGAGCGACCTTCACGACGTCGACTACCAGTTTCGATGCGTTCGCCCGTGGCACCAGCGAAACCGAACAGGGGAGTGCTACCCGCACCGTAAATACGCGCTACTACGATGACATGACTCACTGGGTGATTGGCCAGATTGCCAGCAAGGCAAT
>DASXWZ010000203.1:0-9329 GCA_036503375.1 Rhodanobacteraceae bacterium
CGGGCCGTTCGTTTGGATATATTTTTATTGTGCGATCGTCCATGAACGCGAAGTCAAAAAGCGGTTGTCCGTAGCCGCACTTTCAACCGGAGCGGTTATCATCGCCGGCTGCGCAACGCGCCCGGCTCATTCATATTGACCCGCATGATCGTCGACAGCGTCCTCGAACTGATCGGCCGCACCCCGATGGTGCGCGCGCGCCGCCTGGACACGGGGCGGTGCGAACTGTTTCTGAAGCTGGAAAGCGCCAATCCGGGCGGTTCCGTCAAGGATCGCATCGGCCTCTCGATGATCGAAGGCGCGGAAAAGGCCGGCAAGCTCGAACCCGGCGCCACGCTCGTCGAAGGCACGGCGGGCAACACCGGTCTGGGTTTGGCACTGGTGGCGCAGCAGAAGGGTTACAAGCTGATACTGGTCGTGCCCGACAAGATGAGCCGCGAGAAGATTTTCAACCTCAAGGCGATGGGCGCGGAAGTGGTGCTGACGCGCTCGGACGTGGCGAAAGGCCATCCCGATTACTACCAGGATCTGGCCGAACGCATCGCGCGCGAAACGCCCGGTGCGTATTTCATCAACCAGTTCGGCAATCCGGACAACCCAGCCGCGCACGAGGCGACCACCGGCCCGGAAATCTTCAAGCAGATGGATGGGCGCGTGGATGCGATCGTGTTCGGTTGCGGATCGTCCGGCACGATGACGGGCTTGTCGCGTTACTTCGAAAAAGTCTCGCCGCAAACGGAATTCATACTTGCCGATCCGGTCGGTTCGATCCTCGCGCAATACATCAACGAAGGCACGCTCAGCACCAAATCCGCGAGCTGGATGGTGGAAGGCATCGGCGAGGATTTCCTGCCGACCATCAGCGATTTCTCGCGGGTGAAAAAGGCCTACTCGATTTCCGACAAGGAAAGTTTCCTGACCGCGCGCGAGCTGCTGAAGAAGGAAGGCATTCTCGGCGGCTCATCGACCGGCACGTTGCTGTGCGCCGCACTGAAATACTGCAGCGAGCAGCGCGAATCCAAACGCGTGGTCACACTGGTGTGCGACACCGGCAACAAATACCTCTCCAAGCTCTACAACGATTACTGGATGCTGGACAACGGCTTCCTCGACAGGCAGCCGACCGGCGATCTGCGCGACCTGATCCTGCGCCCATACGCGCAGCGCGACACCGTGGTGGTCGGTCCCAACGAGTTGCTGGTGACCGCGTACAACCGCATGAAGCTGTACGACGTCTCGCAATTGCCGGTGATGGAGGGCGACAAGATCGTCGGCATGCTCGATGAATCCGACCTGCTGATCCACGTTTACGGCGACGAGGACAGGTTCCGCGATCCTGTTTCCACGGCGATGGTCAGCCGGCTGCACGTGCTGCCGGTGGATTCTCCGATCGAATCGCTGCTGCCGATCTTCGAGCGCGGCCATGTGGCGATCGTGACGGACCGGGACAGATTTCTGGGCCTGATCACGCGCATCGATTTGTTGAACTACCTGCGGCGGCGGGTGGCGTGAGCCGGTTCGGAGTGATCGAGGAGCGGACATGAACTTGCAGCCCGTGATCCTTTCCGGAGGGGCCGGCACACGCCTCTGGCCGGCCTCGCGCGAAAGCTATCCGAAGCAACTGTTGTCCCTGTTCGGCGGAAATTCGATGCTGCAGGAGACGCTGCTTCGTGTCCCGCAAGGTGCGGCCGCACCGATCCTGGTGGGCAACGAGGAATACCGCTTCATCGTCGCCGAGCAGGTGCGTCAGCTCGGAATTCAACATGCGGAGCTGCTGCTTGAGCCGGTGGGGCGCAATACCGCGCCGGCACTCACCTTGGCCGCGCTGCTCGCGGCCGGGCAGGGCGATTCGATATTGCTGGTCATGCCTGCCGATCACTCCATTGCCGACACGGAACGCTTCCGTGAAGCAGTCGCAACGGGATTTCAAGCGGCGCGAAAGGGTGTCTTCATCACTTTCGGTGTTCAACCCACGCGGGCTGAAACGGGTTACGGGTATCTGCGGCGGGATGCTGCATCGGCAAACGGCCCGGCTTTGTTCGACCTCGAGGAGTTCGTCGAGAAGCCCGATGCGGCGACCGCGCAACGTTATCTGGAAGACGGCGTTCACCTGTGGAACAGCGGCATCTTCATGATGCGCGCATCTGCATGGTTGAAAGCGGTCCAGGTTCTTCAGCCCACCATTTTCTCCGCCTGCCAACGGGCAATGCAGGGCTGCAAACGCGACGGCGATTTCCTGCGCGTCGACCGGGAGGCATTTGCGAGCTGTCCTTCGGATTCGATCGACTACGCAGTCATGGAGAAATTATCCGCGCACCCGCAACTCGGCGGGGCGATGATCGTGTCGCTGGCGGCGCGCTGGTCGGATATCGGCGCCTGGGACGCCGTGTGGGAAAACGCGGACAAAGACGCCGCCGGCAATACCGTGCGAGGGAATGCCCTCACGCAGGACACCCGCAATTCGCTGGTCCTGGCGCAAAATCGCGTGGTGGCCGTGGTCGGATGCGACGACCTTGTGGTAGTGGATACGCCGGATGCGCTCCTGGTGGCAGACAGACGCGCCACCCAGGAAATACGCCGCGCCGTGGCCGGCCTGAAAGAGCAAGGATGCGAAGAGGTGAGTACGGCCCGCAAGGTGTACCGGCCCTGGGGTTGGTACGACTCGATAGAGCGCGGCCCAAATTTCCAGGTCAAGCGCATCGGCGTCAATCCCGGCGCAAGTCTGTCGCTGCAAATGCATCATCGCCGTGCCGAGCACTGGGTCGTGGTGCACGGTACCGCGCGCGTGACCCGCGGCGAGGACGTTTTCGACCTGCACGAGAATGAATCCACCTTCATTCCGCTGGGTGCCCGGCACCGCCTGCAGAACCTGACCAGCCAGCCGGTGGAAATCATTGAGATACAGTGCGGCGACTATCTCGGCGAGGACGATATCGTGCGCTTCGAGGATGTTTACGCCCGCGTCTGAAGCTCGAAGCGTGTTCTCAGGATGGGGCTCATAACTTCGTTCCGGTCGACGCCGGTGTCCGGATCACTTTACAATGCACGGCTTTGCATATCGCCGTGACGGCAGGTTCAGATGGGCAAATCAAGTTCCATGCGCACGCTCGCCACGCGCGCGATCCATGCCGGCCAGTCGCCCGATCCCAGCACCGGCGCGATCATGACGCCGATCTACGCGACTTCGACCTACGTGCAGCAGAGTCCGGGCGTGCACCAGGGCTACGAGTATTCGCGCACGCAGAATCCGACGCGCATGGCGTGGGAACGCTGCGTGGCCGATCTCGAAGGAGGAGTCGCCGGTTTCGCCTTTGCCTCCGGCATGGCCGCGACCGCGACCGTGCTGGACCTGCTGGATTCCGGCAGCCACGTGATCGCGATGGATGATCTCTACGGCGGCAGTTATCGGCTGTTCGAGCGCGTGCGCCGTCGCAGCGCGGGACTGGATTTCGGTTTCGTCGATTTGAATGATGCGAGCGCGTTGAAAGCTGCGCTGAAACCGAATACGCGCATGATCTGGGCCGAGACGCCGACCAACCCCATGCTGAAACTGGTCGACCTGGAGAAAGTCTCCGCGTTCGCAAAAAAGCACGATCTGCTGCTCGCAGTGGACAACACCTTTTGTTCGCCGATGGTGCAGCGCCCGATCGAATCAGGCGCCGATATCGTGGTGCATTCGGCCACCAAATACCTCAATGGTCATTCCGACATGGTCGGCGGCATCGCAGTCGCCGCGAACGAGGAACTCGCCGAGCGCATGGCGTTCCTGCAGAACTCGGTCGGTGCCGTGGCCGGGCCGTTCGACGCGTTTCTTGCATTGCGCGGCGTCAAGACGCTGGCGTTGCGCATGCGGGCGCATTGCCAGAACGCGCTGGAATTGGCGCGCTGGCTGGAAAAACATCCCGCCATCGAACGGGTGATCTACCCCGGTCTGAAATCGCATCCGCAACATGCGCTGGCGAAGCGCCAGATGGACGGGTTCGGCGGCATCGTCACCATCGTCGTCAAGGGCGGACTGAAGAAGGCGCGTCGCATGCTGGAGCGCTGCGAGCTGTTCGCGCTGGCCGAATCGCTGGGTGGCGTGGAAAGCCTGATCGAGCATCCCGCGATCATGACGCACGCTTCCGTGCCGCCCGAAAACCGCAAGCGCCTCGGAATCAGCGACGGCCTGGTGCGGCTTTCTGTCGGTGTGGAGGAGCTAGCGGACCTGAAGGATGAGTTGGCCCATGCCCTCGGAAGCTAGAACCAAAGACGGGGAAAGGACAGTTGCACCGTCCTTGATATCGGAAATTTCCGATATCAAGAAAGATACGGGCCTGTGGCAGCTCAGCCATCAGCGAAGGCTTTTCACGGATCTGATCGACAGCCTGCGCAACCCGGAATTCTGGGCGCTATCGGCGTGGCTCGACATTGTGGTCGCCTATCGGCGCTCGCGTCTGGGGGCGCTGTGGCTCATCATGCCTTCGGCGGTTTACATATGGGGCGTAGGCTCGGTGTTCGCAGGGTTGTGGGGGGTGAGTGTTACCCACTTCGCTGCCCACCTGGCGCTTGGATGGACGGTGTTCACCGTCATGCACTCGGTGACGGTGCAATCGACCGGCGTACTGTTCGGCGCGCGATCGTTCATCATGGACGGCCGCATGCGTCTGACCGACTTTGTGTTGCGCTCCATGGCCAAGTCCGTGTTCCATTTTCTGATGGCCATGCCGATGACCGCCCTTGCCCTCGTCATCTATCCTCACGTCCAGCCCCTGGGCCTTCTGGTGGGGTTGGGCGCCTTGTTGATTGTCCTGGTGAACACGTTCACCGCGGGAGTGGTCTTTTCGCTTGCCGGAGCGAGATTTCCAGACATCCAGGAAGTCGTGAACAACGTGTTCCGGGTGCTGTTCCTCCTGACCCCCATCATCTGGTACCCGGCCAAAATGCCGGCCAGCAGTCTGCGTGGTGAAGCGTCGAGGCTCAATCCTTTTTACCACCTGATCGAAATTTTCAGGGCGCCCATCCTGGGCGAACCGATCGGTGTGCTTTCCTGGTATTACGTGGGCATTTTGACCGTTGTGGGAGTGGCGCTCGCGACATTCCTTTATCGGCGTTATGCGCGCCTGGTGCCGATCTGGTTGTGAGGCAGCCATGGAAGTAAGCATCAAGGCCGAACACCTTTCACTTGCGGTGCCCACCTATCTGCAGCGCGAGCGCGTGTCAAAGCATTGGGGTGCGGTGGTCCTTGGCGCGATGTTCGATCCCCCGCGCCGGAGAGCAGTCACTCTGCTCGAAGATTTGAATTTCACCATCGGGACCGGTGACCGGATGGCGCTGCTGGGTCAGAACGGGGCCGGCAAGTCCACCCTGCTGAAGGTGCTCAATGGTGCCTATACGCCGACGGCCGGGCGCCTGCTGGTACGTGGCCGCACCCAGGCGCTGCTCAACATGTCGCTCGGTTTCAACGGCCACGCCACCGTGCGCGAAAACATCTTTCTGCGCGGCACGGCCATGGGACTCTCCACGCCGTACATCCGCCAGCATCTGGACGACATCCTGGCTTTTGCCGACATTCCCGAGAAGGTCAACCAGCGGCTCTATACCTTGTCTTCGGGCCAGCAAATGCGGCTCGGGTTCGCGATTTCCACCTCCATCCAGCAGGACATCCTGCTGTTGGACGAGTGGTTGGGCACCGGCGACGCCAACTTCAAGGTCAAGGCCCAGGAACGCCTGCAGGATCGCGTGGAGGGCAGCAAGATCGTAATCCTGGCGAGCCATCAGGCCGGGTTGTTGCGCGACATCTGCAACAAGGGCATGGTGATCGATCACGGCCGCCTGTTGTACGTTGGCGATATCGAACCGGCCATCGCGTTCTATCAGGACGTGCTGGCGCTGCAATGGGCTTCGGGTTCGACTGGAGCGCTTGATTTTTCCGATGGCATGGCGCGCGTTTACGGTTATGTCGATGACGCGGTTCTGGAGGTGCCTGGCAGGATCCGGCTGAAAGGCTGGATGGCAAGTACGCGCGAGCACGAGCCTCCGCAGGCGCTGGCCGTGCGCCTGAACGACAAGGTGCATGTCGCCAGCAAGATCAGCCGTTACAAGCGGGATGATGCGGCCAAACGCTTCGGGGTCCAGGATCCCGAATGCGGGTTTTACGCGACCTTCGAGCTTCCCGGGGTGAAGGCCCTGGCCGATCTCGAAGGCATGCAGGTGCTCGGCGGCCTCTCCGATCAGGCAGCCGATACCGCGTTGCGTCAGTCGGACAGGCTCGTCATGACGATCCGGACCGGCAGAGAAGGTTGACGAGTCCATGTCACAGTACCAATCGTTTCCCGACGCATGCGGCGATTCGCGCACCCTGGAAAAGTTGAAGGCCCTGCGCCTGCCCGTGCTGAAGGACCGCAGCTTCCTGGACGTGGGCTGCAACGAAGGGTTTTTCTGCGGTTTCGCCCGCTTTGCGGGCGCAAGCCGGGTGATGGGGCTGGACCGTTCGAGCAAGTTCATCGACTTGGCGCGCGCCCGTTTCCCGGATTGCGAATTCCGATGCCAGAGCTGGGACTCCTTGCCGGACGAGCGCTTCGACGTGATCCTGCTGGCCTCGGCGTTGCACTATGCGGACGACCAGCCGGCGCTGTTGCATGCCTTGGTCGAGCACCTCGCACCGGACGGTGTGCTGGTGCTCGAGCTGGGGCTCGTGCCTTCGCAGAAGTCGGAATGGGTAAACGTCACGCGCGGCATAGATCAGCGTCGGTTCCCGTCGCTGATGAAACTGCGGGAGATCCTCGCACCCTATGCTTCCAAGTCGATGGGGCTGAGCGTGCCGCAAATCGGAGATCCGGTTCCCCGGTACGTCGTGCACGTATCCAAACGCAGGCCGGTGGCCTGCCTGCTGCTGCAGCCGCCGACCTGGGGCAAGACCACATTGGCAGCGCGACTATTCGCATCCTCCGGCCTCAAGGTGATTTCCGGCGATCTTCAGATCAGCCGGATCGCGGAGGGCGCCGTCGAGGCGCCGCGTCCCCTGCGCGATGCGGCTGCCGAAGATTTCTCGCGTTTATCCATCGACCGGGCTGTGCGGCGCATTTTCGAGTGTGGACAAGGTGCCGCGCTCGTACAAACCTGGTTGCAGGAAGCCGCGGGCGCCGATTTCGCGCTGGATGGCTATCTTCCGGCCGAATACCACGATCAGGTCAAACAACAGCTTGTCGAGGCGGGTTACATGCCCGTGGTACTGGACTGGCAGCGCCCCGGGCAGGCCCTGTACGACGAAGTTGAACTCCCGGAAAAGGCGGATGCCTTTTTCAATGCGATGAGCAAGCATCGTGTGCCGTTGCCGCCGGCGAAACCTGCGATCGCCGGCATGCAGGGTTTTGTCGATCGCATCAAAGTGGACAAGGGCAGGTTGGAAGTCGGCGGCTGGGCCCGCACGGACAAGGACGCGCCTCCGGATGCGCTGGCGGTACGATTGAAGGACAGCATCGTTATGATCGACACTTTTGAGAGGGTGTCGCGCCGCGATGTGCAGGAGCGGTTGGGAACTACCCACGACCAGTTCGGCTTTCGCCTCATACTCGAAGTCGCCGACATCAGAGAGCCGGCAGACCTGGGCGACGAGTTCTCGGTGACACCGGTGGGGGGACGTCCACTGCCCTTCACCCGCACGGTGGCCCAATTGCTCGGACGGATGCCATCGGCAAGGTGAACCGCATGCACGACGATCCACGCGAACGCCCACCCGGAACGGTCGACAGCGAAACGGCCGAGTTGACACGGGAAGTGGAGCGCCTGCGTGCGGCGTTGACTGAGCGTGAGGACCAGCTGCGGATCGAGCGCGAGCGCCTCGCAGACGACCTGCTGCAGGCACGGCGCGAACTGGCGCAGGCACGCATGGAACAGGAAAACCTTGCCGAGCAGTTGAGTGCATGCCGGGCAGCTTCGCAATCGCAAACACCGACCATCGCCTCAGGCCGCGAGCGGGGCGCGCGCCCGCGCTCGTGGCGCGCGCGCTGGTCGCAGGCCACGCGGCGCACGGAGCGCGACGTCCAGCTGCTGTACCAGTCCGGGCTGTTCGACGCGGACTGGTATCGAACCGAATATCCCGATGTGGCCAACACGCACATGGACCCTGCCGAACACTATCTGCTTCATGGGGCGTCCGAAGGCCGCAACCCGGGACCGCAATTCAATACCAGCCAATATTTGTACGACCATCCCGATCTGGCGGATAGCGACGAAAATCCGTTGCTGCACTTCCTGAGGTTCCGCGGAACCTCCGGCCCGCAATGAAAGCGCCTCCCATCGAACCGCAACACCTGCCGGATCAGGGAAACGCCGATCCACTCATTCCGTATCTGATCGACGAGACGATTTCCGCGAGCGGCACGGCATCAACGGATGATGCGGATCGCATCGAGCGGGAATGCCGCCTGCTGGCCGACTCCGGTTTGTTCGATGCGGCGTTCTATGCAGAACACAACCGTGACATCGTCCGGACCGGCGCGGACTTGTTGCGTCATTTCTGCGAGCAAGGTTGGCGCGAGCTGCGCGCCCCGTCTGCGCAATTCGACGTATGGTGGTACTGGGCATCGCACCTCGACCCGTCGAGGGCGGTCATCAACCCCTTGGCGCATTACGCGCTGGTCGGCCGCGAGGCTGGCCTGGATACCCGGCCCGGCGCCTACCATCCGAAGGGACGGGGTCACGCGTTCGCGGCCGGCGGGTCCGTCCGCCGGGCATGTCTGTTTGCCGGCCATGATCCGGATGGGCAGCTCGACGATTGCGTCGTGGACTATCTGCGCGAACTGTCCCGGCATGCGGATGTCTGGTACCTCACGGACAGTGAAATGCGGCCGGGCGAACTGGACAAACTGTCCGGCATCACGCGCGGTGCCTGGGCCTTCCGGCACGGCGCCTACGATTTCGGATCGTGGTCGAGGCTCGCGCGCGAGCTCGTGGGCTGGGATGTCCTGGACTCGTACGATGAAGTACTGCTGGTCAACGACAGTTGCTACCTGCTGCGCGGCCTCGATGAAGTCTTCGCACGAATGGACGCGAAGGCATGCGACTGGTGGGGGCTGCAGGCCACCAAGGGATTGGCCGCTACCCGCCATCGCCCGAGCAACCGGTTTCGCGATCCGATCCCGATGGATGAGGTCAAGCGCGCGTACCTGCCGCAGTACGAGGCCGAATATCCCTACGACTTCCATCTCGGTTCGTACTTCCTGGCGTTGCGCAAGCCGGTCATCGCCGACGTCGGTTTCCGCCGCCGACTCGACAGCGTGGTCGCCGAGTCGGTCGGGCCGATCGCCAAGCGCAACATCATCTGGAAGTACGAGATCGGCATCGGT
>DASXWZ010000204.1:0-10526 GCA_036503375.1 Rhodanobacteraceae bacterium
GCCAGGTATCGCGGAAGACAATCTGGTCTGGATCGATCTGGAGATGACGGGCTTGTGTCCGGATCGAGATTCGATCCTGGAAATCGCCTGCGTGGTGACCGATCGCGAACTCAACGTGCTGGCGACCGGACCGGAATTCGCCATCCGCCACGATGAGGCGCGACTCAACGCGATGGACGACTGGAACCGCAACCAGCACGGCAAGTCGGGGTTGTGGCGGCGCGTGCTGGAATCCGAGGTCGACCACGCCTGCGCGGAAGCCGAGACGGTCGCGTTTTTGGCGCAGTGGGTGCCGGCCGGCAGATCGCCGATGTGCGGCAATTCCATCTGCCAGGACAGGCGCTTCCTCTATCGCCAGATGCCGGCGCTGGAGAAATTCTTCCACTACCGCAATCTCGACGTCTCGACATTGAAGGAACTGGCGCGACGCTGGGCGCCGGAACTGTGCAAGGGCTTTGCCAAGGAATCCGCACACACCGCGCTGTCGGACGTGCACGATTCGATCGCGGAACTGCGCTACTACCGCGCGCACATGGCGGAGCTGGCGGGCAGGGCGCCCGTCTAGTCGAGCAGGCTCGACTCGGTCAACGCATCCACGCCCGCCGCCGGCGTGATCGACATTGCGGGGATCGTTTCCCCGTTGCGCCAGCGCGTGATGGCGTCGCGCTTGGCTTCGCCTTCCACCAGGAACAGCACGGTGCGTGCGCGGGATAGTCGCTCGGCACTCAGGGACACGCGTTCCGGCGGAGGTTTGGGTGCATCGAACACCGCCATTGCGTCGGCTGCGTTTTTTTCGGCGCCCCACTCGTGTTCGGGGAAAAGGCTGGCGGTGTGGCCGTCTTCGCCCAGGCCCAGCAATACCAGATCGAACTGGCCGACCGCGTGCAGGATCTGCGCGTACTGCGCCGCGCCGTCGATCGGTCCGATTTCGGCCGGGATCGCATGCACGTTCGCGCGCGGGATCGGCACATGATCGAGCAATGCCTCGCGCGCCATCCGGCTGTTGCGCTGCGGATCGTTGGCCGGCGCGCAGCGCTCGTCTCCGAAATACACCTGCCACTTCGACCAGTCCGTGATCGCCTTGCGCAGCATCTCGTAAACACCGCGGGGCGTGTTGCCTCCGGCCAGCACGATGCGAAACACCCCGCGCGCGATTGTCGCGCCATGCGCGGCCGAGCGGATTCGCGCGACTGCGTCGGCCTGCAATTCCGGCACGCCGGCGAAGCCATGCCAGCGCACTCTTTGTGGACAGCGGGTGTTCACGGGGGAACTTTCGTCATGTGGCAGTAGGTGGCGGCGTCAGCCCTTCATGCTTTATCTCGTGGCCGCCGAATTCGTTGCGCATCGCCGACAGCAGCTTGTCCGAGAAGGAATCGGAATCGCGCGAACGCAGGCGCTCGATCAGCGCGGCAGTGATGATCGGCGCGGGCACGTCCAGGTCGATCGCCTCTGCCACGGTCCAGCGGCCCTCGCCGGAATCCGCCACGTAGGGCGCGATGCCGTCCAGACCGGGATTCTTCTTCAATGCATCGGCGGTGAGATCCAGCAGCCATGAACGCACCACGCTGCCGTAGCGCCAGATCCGGGTGATCTGTTCGAGGTCGAGACCGAATTCCTGCTTGTGTTTGAGCACCGACAGGCCTTCTGCGTAGGCCTGCATCATTCCGTATTCGATGCCGTTGTGGACCATCTTGGTGAAGTGGCCCGAGCCGCAGGGCCCGACGCGACCCCAACCCTGATCCTTGCCCGGCGCCAGCGCCTCGAATATGGGCGACAGGCGCTCGATCACATCCTTGTCGCCGCCGATCATCATGCTGTAGCCCTCCTGCAGACCCCACACGCCGCCGCTGGTGCCGCAGTCGACATAGTGAAGATTCTTTTCGGCCACATGTCGCGCGCGCCGCATCGAATCCTTGTAGTTGGAATTGCCGCCATCGATGAGCACGTCGTCGGCTTGCAGCTTCGGAACCAGCGCATCGATCGTTTGATCGACGATCGGGCCGGCGGGCACCATCAGCCACAGCGCGCGTGGTGCCGAGAGCTGGCGGGGCAGGGCTTCCAGAGCGTCCACGGTTTCGCCGGCTTTGTCCTCGAGCCTCTTGCGCGCGTCGGCACTGGGATCGAAACCCACCACGCGATGGCCGGCACCGATCAGCCGCTGCGCCATGAAGTTGCCCATCTTGCCCAGACCGATCATGCCCAGTTCCATGCGCTTTGCTCCGAGGCTCAAACCGGCAATCTTACTCCCGGCACGATTTCGTGAAGATACAGTTCCGAAGGAGGCATAATGCGGGGTTTGCAAGGACCGCTGATGCCGAACCGCGCCAATCCGTCCGCCGCCGCTCCCGCGATCGCCCTGTTGGGTCACGGCGACTACGCGGCGATGGTCACCGCGGCGGGCGCGGGCTGGAGTCGATGGAAGGGGCTTGCGATCACGCGCTGGCGCGAAGACGTCACCCGCGATTGCTGGGGCAACTGGTTTTATCTGCGCGACCTTCGCAGCGGCGATGTCTGGTCGCCGTGCGCACAACCCTCGGGCAGTGATCCGGACGACATCCAACTGGACGAACACGCCGCGCGTTTCGCGCGCCGCGACAACGCGCTGACGACTACGCTGGAGGTCGCGGTCGATCCGGATTCCGCGCTGGAAGTGCGTGGCATAGGCCTGCGCAACGACGGCGATACGCCCCGTGAAATCGAGATCACCTCGTACGCAGAACTGGTGCTGGGTTCGGCGCAGGGAGACGCCTCGCACCCGGCGTTCTCGAAGATGTTCGTGCAGACGCACAGGGTCGACGGCGTGCTGCTGGCGACCCGGCGCAAGCGTGATCCGTCCGAGCCGGAGGTGTGGGCCGCGCATTCGGTCGTGGTCGACGGCGAGGCGATTGGCGAGCCGCAATACGAAACCGACCGGGAGCGTTTCATCGGACGCGACCGGGATCTCCGCTCGCCGCTTGCGCTGGACGCGGGTGGATCCTTGTCGGGTACGGTGGGCACCGTGCTCGATCCGGTCTTCTCGTTGCGCGTCCGCGTGCGGGTGGCGCCGCGCAGCACGCGTCGCATCGCCTTCGTCACGGCTGTGGCGGCGAAACGACGCGACGTGCTCGCGGCCGTCGCGCGCTGCGACGAACCGGAAGCATGCGAGCGGGTGTTCGTGCGCGCGGCGGCGGCGTCCAGAAAGAGACTGCGCGAATCAGGAATCGATCTGGGACGGGCACGGATTTTCCTCCGGCTTGCTTCCGCGATGCTCTACAGCGATCGGTGCTTGCGGGCACCTCCGGAAATCCTGACGCAGGGTGAGGGCGGCGCGCCCGTGCTGTGGGCGAAAGGCATCTCCGGCGATCTGCCGATCGCACTCTTGCGCGTCAGCGACGCCGCACAGTTGCGGCTCGTCGAAGACCTGTTGAGTGCGCAGAAATACTGGCGCGCAAGGCAGATGCCGGCCGACGTGGTGATCCTCAACGAAGCCACTGGCGGGGCGGCGGCGGATTTGCAGCAGCGGGTGGAAACGCTTGCGGCGAAGGCGGCCGACGGCAATCCGCCGGAAAAATCGCAAGGTTCGGCGTTCGTGTTGCGCGGCGATCAAATCGACGATCGGTTGCGCGTTGGATTGCTGGCTTTCGCCCGCGTGATACTGGACGGAAAGAATGGCGACCTGGAAAAGCAGGTCGCGGATTCGTCGCCGAGGGACCTTCGGAAATCATCACTCCGCCACAGGCGGGGTTTTGCCTCCCATGGCAGCCGCGACGACGGGCAAAGGCGGCGCCTGCGAGCCTTCAATGGCTTCGGCGGCTTCGGCGAGGACGGCCGCGAATACGTGATCGCGTTGCGCGAGGGGCAGAGCACGCCGATGCCGTGGTCGCACCTCGTGGCCAACCCGGATTTCGGCTTTCTCGCGACTGCAAGCAGTGGCGGCTATTGCTGGGCCACGAACAGCCAGCAGAATTCCATCACGCCATGGTCGAACGACGCGGTGCGCGATCCACCGTCCGAAGTGCTGTATCTTCGCGATGTCGACAACGGCGCGTTCTGGTCGGCGACGGCATCGCCGATCCGCGTGCCCGCTGCCGATTACATCACGAGCTTCGGCCCCGGTTACGCGAAATACGAATGCGTCGTGGACGGCATCGAATCGGAGCTGCTGCAATTCGTGGCGATTTCGGATCGCGTCAAGATTTCACGCTTGCGCCTGCGCAATCGCAGCCGGCACAGGCGGCGATTGTCGGTCACGGGTTATGTGCAATGGGCGCTCGCTGCGATCGGCACCCATGCTGCACCTTTCATCGTGACTTCGTTCGATACGCAGAGTGGTGCGCTGCTGGCGCGCAACCGCTGGCGCGAGGAATTTGCCGAGCGCGTGGCCTTTGCCGCATTCCGCGAGCCGCCCGGCTCGCACAGCGGCGACCGAGGCGAATTCCTCTCCACGCACGGCGCCCTGTCGGATCCCGCCGCATTGCGAAACGGCCGGCCGCTTTCCGGCCATACCGGCGCCGGCCTCGATCCCTGCGCCGCGCTGCAGACCTCGATCGAGCTGGAAGCCGATGCGGAAACCGAACTCGTGTTCCTGCTCGGCGAAGGCAAGGACGAAGCGGAAGCTCTGCAATGGGTGCAGAAATATCGCACCGCGGATATCGATGCGGCTTTCGCGCGAGTCCAGGAGCAATGGAAGGGAATTCTCGCCGCGGTGCAGGTGCGCACGCCCGACGCGAATCTGGATCGCCTGCTGAACGGCTGGCTGCTGTACCAGGTGCTGGCCTGCCGTTTGTGGGCGCGCACCGCCTTCTACCAGGCCAGCGGCGCCTTCGGTTTTCGCGACCAGTTGCAGGACGTGATGGCGCTGTGCGTCGCGAGGCCTGATCTCGCGCGCGAACACATCCTGCTCGCGGCGTCGCGGCAGTTCGTGGAAGGCGACGTGCAGCACTGGTGGCTGCCGCCGAACGGACGAGGCATCCGCAGCCGCGTGACCGACGATCGCCTCTGGCTGCCGTTCGTCACGTCGCATTTCATGGAGACGACCGGCGATCACTCGATTCTCGAAGAAGAAGTGCCATTCGTCGAAGGCGAGGCCCTGAAGCCGGGGCAGAACGAATCGTTCTTCGCGCCGCAAGTCTCGCAACAAACCGCATCGTTGTTCGAGCACTGCGCGCGCGCGATCGAAATCAGCATGAAGAACGGCGCCCACGGCCTGCCGCTGATGGGAAGCGGCGACTGGAACGACGGCATGAACCGGGTCGGCATCGAGGGCAAAGGCGAGAGCGTATGGCTCGGCTGGTTCCTGCATTCCGTCCTGCAAGCCTTCGCGCCGGTCGCGGAAGCGCGCGGCGAAACACAGCGCGCGCAGGCCTGGCGCACATATGCAGAAGATTTGCGCGCGGCCTTGGACAAGGCCTGGGATGGCGAATGGTATCGGCGGGCCTACTACGACGACGGCGCCCCGCTGGGTTCGCAACGCGACACCGAATGCCGCATCGATTCGCTGGCGCAGTCGTGGAGCGTGATTTCCGGCGCGGGCGACCCGCAACGCGCCGAGCGCGCGATGCAATCGGTCGATGAGCACCTGGTGCGTGAAAAGGATGGACTGGTCGCGCTGTTCACCGCGCCATTCGACAGGACGAAGCGCGACCCGGGCTACATCAAGGGATATCCACCGGGCCTGCGCGAAAACGGCGGACAATACACGCACGGTTCGATCTGGTCGCTGATGGCGTTCGCGCTGCTGGGCGACGGCGACAAGGCGCATCGACTGTTCCGCATCTTCGATCCGCAGAATCACAGCATGAATGCCGAGGGCGTGCGGCGCTACAAGGTCGAGCCCTACGTCGTCTGCGCGGACGTGTACTCGGTGAAACCGCACGTCGGCCGCGGCGGCTGGACCTGGTATTCGGGTTCGGCCGGCTGGCTGTATCGCGCCGGTCTGGAATATCTGCTCGGATTCCGTTTGCGCGGCGACAAGCTGCGCATCGATCCGTGCATTCCGAAAGCCTGGAGCGGATTCGAGATCGAATACCGCCATCGCTCGGCGCATTACGCGATTGCGGTCGAGAATCCGGATCACGTTTGCCGCGGCGTGATGCGAATCGAGCTGGACGGCAGCGTTCTGAAAGATTCGATGGCCATGATTCCGCTGGCCGACGATGGGGCCGAACACCGCGTTCGCGTCGTTCTCGGAAAAACCAAGGAGACCTCGTGACGATAAAGTCCGATGCATTCGTGTTCTTCGGCGCCACAGGAGATCTCGCCTACAAGCAGATCTTTCCCGCATTGCAGGCGCTGATCCAGAACGAGAAATTCGATCTGCCGATCATCGGCGTGGCGCGTTCGGACTGGAACCTGGAGCGCCTGCGCGAACGCGCGCGCGCCAGCCTGCACGAACACGGCGGCATGGATGAAAAGGCCGCGCGCAAGTTGTGCAAGTTGCTGCGCTTCGTCAACGGCGACTACAAGGATCCGGCCACTTTCCGGCAATTGCGCGCCACGTTGGGCGATGCGAAGCACCCGCTGCATTACCTCGCGATTCCGCCGAGCATGTTCGAAACCGTGGTCAAGGGGCTGGACGCTTCGGCCTGCGCCACCGGCGCGAGGGTGGTGGTGGAGAAGCCGTTCGGCCGCGACTTGGCGTCAGCGCGCGAGCTCAATCGCACGCTGCACCGGATATTCCCGGAAGATTCGATCTTCCGCATCGACCATTATCTCGGCAAGGAGGCGGTGCAGAACCTCCTGTACTTCCGCTTCGCCAACAGTTTTCTGGAGCCGGTGTGGAACCGCAGCTACATCCATAGCGTGCAGATCACCATGGCCGAGGCTTTCGGCGTGCAGGGCCGCGGCAGCTTCTACGAGGAAGTCGGCGCGCTGCGCGACGTAGTGCAGAACCACATGTTGCAGGTCCTGCTGCTGCTGGCGATGGATGCGCCGACCGGCCGCGACGGTGAATCGATGCGCAGCGAGAAGCAGCGCCTGCTGCGCGCGATCCGGCCGCTCGATCCCAAGGAAGTGGTGCGCGGCCAGTTCGAGGATTATCGCCACGAAGCCGGCGTGGCGCGCAACTCGAAGGTGGAAACCTTCGCCGCCCTGAAGCTGCACATCGACACCTGGCGCTGGGCCGGCGTGCCGTTCTACATCCGTGCGGGCAAGGAAATGCCGGTAACGTGCACGGAAGTTTTCGTGCAGTTGAAACGGCCTCCACTGGACGTGTTCGACAGGATCGCGCCGCAGGACTCCAACTATTTCCGTTTTCGGCTGAGCCCTGATGTGGTGATCTCGGCCGGCGCGCGGGTGAAGCGCCCGGGCGAGGCCATGCGCGGCGAGAACGTCGAGCTGATCGCGCGCCAGCAACCCAAGCGCGTGCGCCTGCCGTATGCGCGGCTGCTGGGCGATGCGCTGCGCGGCGACGCGGAGTTGTTCGGTCGCGATGACGGCATCGAAGCCGCATGGCGCATCATCGATCCCGCATTGGACGATGCCGAGCCGGTGATCCGTTACGAACGCGGAAGCTGGGGACCCGCCGCCGCCGACAAGCTGATCGCGCCGGACGGCGGCTGGCACAATCCGGTCGTGAGCAAATCGGCCGCGAAATGATTACCGCGCACGACCTCGTATTCCTGTTCGACGTGGACGACACGTTGCTGGACAACGACGCCGTCAACGCCGACCTCGACGCGCATATCGCGAACGCATTCGGCGAAGCGGGGCGCAAGCTCTATCGGGAAATCTACGAAGCGCTGCGCGACCGGGTCGGCTATGCCGACTACCTGGGCGCGATCCAGCAATTCCGCGTCCGCTGCGGCGACGAGGTGCGCGCGCAGGACCTGGGCGCATACCTGCTGGAGTATCCGTTCGCCGAACGCCTGTATCCGCGCGCGCTGGAGGCGATCGCGCAAGTTTCGCGATTCGGTACGGCGATCGTGCTCTCCGACGGCGATGCGGTGCTGCAGCCGCGCAAGATCAGCGCGGCGGGCATCGCCGACGCGGTGGACGGCCGCGTGCTCGTCTACGTGCACAAAGAGACCATGCTGGCCGACGTCGAACGTCGCTTTCCGGCACGACAGTACGTGATCGTCGAAGACAAGTTGCGCGTGATCGACGCGCTGAAACGGCACTGGCGCGAGCGGTTGACCACGGTGTTCGTGCGGCAGGGCCACTACGCGCACGATCCGGAAATTGCGACGCAGTATCCGCCGGCACAGCTTGCGCTTGAAAGCATCGGCGATCTCTGCGGCCACGCGCGCGACGATTTTCTTTCCGAAACCAGTACTGCCACGACGGCCGGAGGGCGACCATGAATCCCACCCAGGAATTGCACGAACTCGGCCAGAGCCTCTGGCTGGACAACATCACCCGCGGCATCCTCGACGACGGCACGCTGAAACGCTACATCGAGGACGACGCAATCACCGGCCTCACGTCCAATCCGACGATCTTCGATCAGGCCATCGGTGGCGGCGGCGACTATGACGATCAGATCGGCGAATTGAATGCGCAAGGCAAGTCGGGCGAAGCGGCGTTCTTCGAACTCGCGTTGCAGGATCTCACCCGCGCAGCCGACCTGTTCAGGAAGGTGCATCGACAGACAAACGGCGTGGACGGCTGGGTGTCGCTGGAACTCTCGCCGCTGCTGGCCGACGACACGCAAGGCTCGATCGAGGCCGCGACAAAACTGCATGCGCAGGGGAAGCGCGAAAACCTCTTCATCAAGATTCCGGGCACGCCGGCGGGCGTGCCGGCGATCGAGGACTCGATCTTCAACGGCGTGCCGATCAACGTGACGCTGCTGTTCTCGCGCGAACAGTATCTCGCCTCGGCGAACGCGTACATGCGCGGTATCGAGCGGCGCCTCGAAGCCGGACGCGATCCGAAGGTCGGCTCGGTCGCCTCGCTGTTCGTTAGCCGCTGGGATGTGGCCGTCAAGGACAAAGTGCCGCCGGAATTGAAGAACCGGCTCGGCATCGCCATCGCGCAACGCACGTACAAGGCTTATGTCGAACTGCTGGCGTCGCCGCGCTGGAAAAAACTGGAAGAAGCCGGCGCGTTGCCGCAGCGCATGCTGTGGGCCAGCACCGGCACCAAGGACAAGAGCGCGTCCGACACCTTGTACATCGAAGCGCTGGCCGCGCCGAACACCATCAACACCATGCCCGAGAAGACCTTGATGGCTTTCGCCGAACACGGTCGTGTCGGCGAACCCATGGACGAAAACGGCGGCGATTGCGAACAGGTGATCGCGCGGTTCAACAAGGCCGGCGTCGACGACGCGGCGCTCGCCGAACAATTGCAGCGCGAGGGCAAGGAGTCTTTCGACAAGTCCTGGAGCGAATTGCTGAAGCGCATCGCCGACAAGGCGGCGCAGGTTTCCGGCAAACGGAGTGCTCAGCGATGAGCGCGCGTGGGTCGCTCACCGCGTTGCCGCAATGGCGGGCTTTGCGGGCGCACTGGCGTTCCCTGTACGGCGCCACGTTGAAGCAACTGTTCGCAGAGGATCCGCAACGTGGTGAACGCCTCGTCGTCGAAGGCGCGGGGCTGTACCTGGATTATTCGAAGAATCTCGTCACCGGCGAAACGCTCCGCCTGCTGCAGGAGCTCGCGCGTGCACGCGGGGTCGAGCAGCGGCGCGACGCGATGTTCCGCGGCGACAAGATCAACGAGACCGAAAAGCGTGCGGTGCTGCACGTGGCGCTGCGCGCGCCGCGCAACGCCTGGATCGAGGTGGATGGCGAAAACGTGGTGCCGGAAGTGCACGCAGTGCTGGATCGCATGGCTGCCTTCAGCGACAAAGTGCGCAGCGGCGAATGGAAAGGACATTCCGGCAAGCCGATCCGCAACGTGATCAGCATCGGCATCGGCGGCTCCGACCTAGGGCCCGTGATGGCCTACGAAGCGCTGCGCGACTACAGCCGGCGCGACATGACGTTCCGCTTCGTGTCCAACGTTGATCCGACCGATTTCGTCGAGGCCACGCGTGACCTGAGTGCCGAGGAGACGCTTTTCATCATCTGCTCGAAAACCTTCACCACGCTGGAAACGCTGACCAACGCGCATGCGGCGCGCGACTGGTGCTTGCAGCAAGTCGGCGGCGACGGACATTCTGATCAGAATCGGGCGGTGGCGAAGCACTTCGTCGCGGTGTCGACCAACGAAAAGGAAGTGCGGAAGTTCGGCATCGACACCGACAACATGTTCGGCTTCTGGGATTGGGTCGGCGGCCGCTATTCGATGGATTCGGCGATCGGGCTGTCGACCATGCTGGCGATCGGCCCGGAGGCCTTCCGCGAAATGCTGGCCGGTTTCCATGCGATGGACTTGCATTTCAAGGAAACGCCGGTCGAGCGCAACCTGCCGATGCTGATGGGCTTGCTGTCCGTGTGGTACAACGATTTCTTCGGTGCGCAAACGCAGGCGGTGCTGCCCTACGCGCAATACCTGAAGCGCTTTCCGGCCTACCTGCAGCAGTTGACGATGGAGAGCAACGGCAAGCACGTCACCCTCGACGGCAAGCGCGTCGACTACGACACCGGCCCGATCTACTGGGGCGA
>DASXWZ010000205.1:0-7059 GCA_036503375.1 Rhodanobacteraceae bacterium
CCATTCCAAAATGAAAAAGCAGAAATTTTTTCTTCCGGCACGACATATCGAAAGACGATGATGCCGTTGCTTTCAAGCAACGAGAGAACATTAGAAATAGGACCAAAACCCAAGCCCCACGCCCGCCGGCATTCATCGGCAGCATTCTCTATTTCTTCATCGCTATATCTTCCATCTGGGTCAGCCGGCGGCGGCGCGTACGCGATATGCACATCGGGGAAATGGATGAAATTGTCCAAATATTTTGCAGCCTGAACGGACCATTTCCCGAACACCTCGCACATCAAATTTCTGCGCTTTGTGTCTGGCCCGAATGATCTAAAAAAGCGCACGCTCGACTCGCCAAATACCGGCCTGTCCTCGGTCGCAAAAAACGACAACGGTTGACCCAGCTCATCGGCAATCTTCAGCATCGTCGCTGCTTCGGGACTTTTTTCACCCTGCTCGAATGCAGATATCGCTTGCCGGCTCACGCCCACAGCCGCAGCCAAGTCAGACTGGTTGAGCCTGCGCGCTAGACGCGCATCTTTCAGACGAGACGGCACGAGACGCCTGAACGAAGGCGCTTTGTCTCTGCTTGCAATGCTGATTACGTTATTCGCCATGATCCCTCTGCCACTTTTCGATTTCTTCCTTGAGCGACAAAATGGCCTCGTGGTCAGTTTCTTCTGCTGGCGGGAACGGTTCGGGAACCTCGTGTGGCAACGCCATGAGGTTGGGGGTGCGATAGATGAAACCGTCCCTATGTTCCGCCGCATAGGCCAACTGAAGCGTCGTGGGTATGTCGTCGCGATGCGCCGGGGGCAGTTGATCGTTGAGAAACTGTTCTGCGTTGACGGGGTTCATTGGATTCCCATGGTTGTCTGTCGCCTTGCGCAACCATATACGAAATCCGGCCTGATTTGTCAACCACTACTTTCGCCACCGCGTCGCGGCCGCCTTACGTGCAATTTCCGCCCGTTTCTTTTTCGACAGCGATGCTGCCCGTGCAGCGCCACCCTTCCGACCTAGCTCCTGCGCTGCTGCATTCTTCTCGGGGGGTGAGGTAGGTTGAACGTCATCCGTCTCACCCGTTAGGACGCGCATGACGTGCACGGCGTTGGACACCACATCCGCCGGCCGTTTGGATGGTTTGCGTTTCGTCGTCATCTTGGCGCTAAGCATACCCCGCGAAGCATGCATCACGCGAGGCGGCTAGATTTCAAAGTGAGACAGTCCCGCCCGGGCCTTCGACTTGGCCTCGCCGGCGTTTCCCTGTTATAAAGTCCGTTCTGCCCGCCGGCATGGGCAGGGAACGGCAGCCGACCGTTCCGTCAAGACCAGGAACCCTTTTCGGCGAAGGACGCCAGCTCGAGGAACAGGTCCCGCAAATGCGGATCTGAGATGGCTTTTGCCGCGAGGCGCAGATGATGCGCGCTGGCGGTGGAGAGTCTGGGCATGGAGGCAACCGGCTCGCCCCTGACGGGCGCTTCGGAAACGACTTTGACAAGGATCGAATCGGCGCTGAGGCCGAGCGTGCGCAGGACCGCAAGCACCCTCGGTGCAGCGGTGCGTGCGCGGGCCGCCCAGGCAGGACTGGGAGCCAGCAGCACGGCGCGGTTGCCACGCAGTCCGGCCAGTCGCAACCGCTCGTTGAGCGGAGCAGGCAAGGCCTGACGGAAGCGTCGGTCCAGCTCATCCAGCTCGCGGGCGCGGGCGCTGAGCTTCAACACCGGGGCGCATTGCGCCACGGGTTTCGGCCCCGAGGCTTTCCGCTTGTTCTGGCTGTCAGGAAACATCGCAACAGGTTCAAGGAAACATCGAAGATGATACTCGTCGCGCGTTCGGCCAAGACAGTCCGGCATTCTCCACAGCTTCTGATCTGTCCGCGCGTGCGCCGACGTACCTTCATGGTGATGATCGCGGCGGTGTGCGGCTTCGTCGCGCTGGGTGCGGCGGCCGCGCTGGTGTTCGCCAATCCGCGCGACCGCGCGATGCAACAACTCGCGGACCTGCACGCGCAAGTCAGCAACCAGAAGGCCCAGCTCGCTACCGTGCGCGTTTCCGCGCAACGCGATCTGGATGCGATGGCGGTGAAGCTTGGAGAACTGCAGGCGCAATCCATCCGGCTGGACGCGCTGGGCGAGCGCCTGGCAGCGGCCGGCAAACTCGATCCGCGCGAATTCGATTTCCGGCACGCGCCTGCGCTGGGCGGGCCCGAACAGGACGTGAGCCCGGCCACGTTGCCGCCGAATCTCGATGCCAGCCTGGACGCATTGCGCAACCGTTTCGACCATCAGCAGACCCAACTCGGCGTGCTGGCGGACCTGCTGATGAATCGCCAGCTTGATGCGCGCGTCAAACCCACCGGCATGCCGGTGGCCGACGGTTTCATCGCTTCGTACTTCGGCACCCGCCCCGATCCCTTCAATGGGCGCCGCGATTTCCATCCGGGCCTCGACATCGACGTGCCGTTCGGCAGTCCGGTGCACGCTGTGGCCGACGGCGTCGTTACGTACGCCGGAGTGCGATCGGGCTATGGCAAGGTGGTCGAGATCGACCATGGCAATGGCTACATGACCCGTTACGCACACAACAGCAAACTGGTCGCGCACGTTGGCGAGCGGGTGCACGCGGGCGACGTGATCTCGGACGTGGGGTCGACCGGCCGCTCCACCGGCCCGCACGTGCATTTCGAGGTCTGGTACCAGGGCCGGGTGGTCAATCCACTGGCCTATGTGCGCAATGCGCGTTCGCCGATAAGCAAGGGTTGAACCGGCGGGCGCGATGGCCGACCCGCGCCGTTGAATCGCCTGCCCGGCGTCGC
The DNA here is from genome assembly GCA_036503375.1 of Rhodanobacteraceae bacterium. Lineage (GTDB taxonomy): Bacteria > Pseudomonadota > Gammaproteobacteria > Xanthomonadales > Rhodanobacteraceae > 66-474. The sequence goes on from DASXWZ010000205.1 coordinate 2,807, forward strand.
AATGTTGGGCCTAGGCGCGTGCAGGCGCGCCCCGTATCATTGACCGTTTGACGGTTCGGCAGCCGTCGCGCGGCCCCATTCTTCCGCCATACCGATTATCCGATGCTCAATCGTGCCCTCACCCGCGTGTTCGGCAGCCGCAATGAACGCGTGCTGCGCCAGTTGTCCCGGCAGGTCGCGCGCATCAATGCGCTCGAACCGGAGATGCAGAAACTCGACGACGCGCAATTGCGCGCCAAGACCGACGAGTTCCGCAAGCGGGTGACGGAAGGCGAGGCACTGGACAAGCTGTTGCCCGAAGCCTTCGCCCTGGTGCGCGAGGCGTCGAAACGCGTGCTCGGCCTGCGCCACTACGACGTGCAGTTGATCGGCGGCATGGTGCTGCACATGGGCAAGATCGCCGAGATGCGCACCGGCGAAGGCAAGACCCTTGTCGCTACCCTGCCGGTCTATCTCAACGCCCTGGAAGGCAAGGGCGTGCACGTGGTCACCGTCAACGACTACCTCGCGCGGCGCGACGCGGCCTGGATGGGCAAGATCTACGGCTTCCTCGGCATGAGCGTGGGCGTGGTGTATCCGGGAATGGACCACGCCGACAAGCGCGGCGCATACGCCGCCGACATCACCTACGGCACCAACAACGAATTCGGCTTCGATTACCTGCGCGACAACATGGCGCTCTCGAAGGATCAACGCTACCAGCGCGGGTTGAACTTCGCGATCGTGGACGAGGTGGATTCGATCCTGATCGATGAGGCGCGCACGCCGTTGATCATCTCGGGCCCGGCCGAGGAATCACCCGAGCTGTACATCCGCGTCAACCGCATCGTGCCGAAGATGACCCGTCAGGCCAAGGAAAACCTGCCCGGGGAGCCGCCCGAGCCCGGCGACTACTTCGTCGACGAGAAGCAGAAGCAGGTGCACCTGTCCGAGGAGGGCATGGAGCACGCCGAACAACTGCTGCGCGAGGCCGGAGTGCTGGAGGAGGGCTCCGGCCTGTACGACGCGCGCAATCTCGCGGTGGTGCATCACCTGAATGCCGGCCTGCGCGCGCACGCGCTCTACCAGCGCGACGTGGATTACATCGTGCGCGACGGCGAGGTGATCATTGTCGATGAATTCACCGGCCGCACGCTGCCGGGCCGGCGCTGGTCCGATGGACTGCACCAGGCCGTCGAAGCGAAGGAAGGCGTGCCGATCCAGCGCGAGAACCAGACGCTCGCCACGATCACCTTCCAGAACCTGTTCCGCATGTACAAGAAGCTGTCCGGCATGACCGGCACGGCGGACACGGAAGCCTACGAATTCCAGCAGATCTACGGGCTGGAAGTGGTGGTGATCCCCACCCACAAGCCGATGGTCCGCAAAGACAATGCCGACCTGATCTTCCTGACGCCCGACGTGAAGTACAAGGCGGTGATGGAAGACATCAAGGATTGCCACCAGCGCGGGCAACCCGTGCTCGTGGGTACCACCTCGATCGAGACATCGGAATTGCTCTCGAACTTGCTGCGCAAGGAAGGCGTGCCGCACGAGGTGTTGAACGCCAAGCAGCACGAGCGCGAGGCGCACATCGTCGAGCAGGCCGGACGCCCCGGCGCGGTGACCATCGCCACCAACATGGCCGGCCGCGGTACCGACATCGTGCTCGGCGGTTCGCTGGAAGCGGAATTGAATGCGCTGCCGGAAACCGCGACCGAAGCGGATCGCGAGCGCGTGCGCGCGGAATGGCAGAAGCGTCACGAGGAAGTGGTCCAGGCCGGCGGCTTGCACATCATCGGCACCGAGCGCCACGAATCGCGGCGCATCGACAACCAGTTGCGCGGTCGCTCGGGTCGCCAGGGCGATCCGGGCTCCTCGCGCTTTTTCCTGTCGCTGCAGGACAACCTGATGCGCATCTTCGCCGGCGAATGGGTCGGCAAGTGGATGCGCGCCTTCGGCATGAAGGAGGAAGACGCGCTGGAAGATCGCATGGTCAGCCGTCAGATCGAAAAGGCGCAGCGCAAGGTCGAGCAGCACAACTTCGACATCCGCAAGAACCTGCTGGAGTTCGACGACACCGCCAACGACCAGCGCAAGGTGATCTATGAGCAGCGCCGCGAACTGCTGGAAGCCGACGACGTGGCCGACACCGTCACCGACATCCCCAGCGACGTATTCGAAAACGTGGCCGCGCAGTACGTTCCGCAAGACAGCGTCGACGAGCAGTGGCAATTGGCCGAACTCGAGCGCGCCCTTGAGTCCGACTACGGCTTGAGGGTCGATCTGCAGCACTGGGTCGAGAGCGCGGACGATGTCGATGCCGCCGCGATCCACCGCCGCGTGGCCGAAGCCGCCGAGGCGATGTTCGCGGAGAAGGAACGGCAGGTCGGTTCCGAAGTGATGCGCGCGCTGGAAAAGCACGTGATGCTGTCGGTGCTGGACAACGCCTGGAAGGAACATCTCGCCAGCATGGATTACCTGCGCCAGGGCATCTATCTGCGTTCCTACGCGCAGGTGCAGCCCAAGCAGGAATACAAGCGCGAATCCTTCCTCCTGTTCCAGGGCATGCTCTCGCGCATCAAGTCGGAACTAGTGCAGACGCTTTCACGCGTGCGCATCCGCAGCGAAGAGGAAGTCGCCGCGATGGAAGCGCAACAGCAGCAGATGGCCGCGCGCACGGCGCGTGCGATGCAGTTCCAGCATGCGGAAACCAGCGGTTTCGGTGCCGCACCGGCGGATGCCGGTGCGGTCGCGCAAGCCGGCACGCAGGCGGGCGCCGCCGCGGCTGCCGCCGCGACGCCGGTGTTGCGCGAAGGGCCGAAGATCGGCCGCAACGAACCATGCCCGTGTGGCAGCGGCAAGAAGTACAAGCACTGCCACGGCGCACTGAACTGACCGTGACGGCACCACCCCGCATCGACGGCAAGCGCAGCGTCCACGACAGCCGTTTCCTGCGCGTGGAGGAAGTGGATCTCGAGTTTTCCAACGGCGAACGGCGAACCTATGAGCGGCTGACCGGCTCGGGGCTCGGTGCGGTGATCATCGTGCCGATGCGCGACGACGACACGGTGCTGCTGGTGCGCGAATACGGCGTGGGGCTGGACCGCTACGAACTCGGGCTGCCGAAAGGCCGCCTCGATCGCGACGAAACCGTCGAGCAGGGCGCCAACCGCGAATTGAAGGAAGAAGTCGGTTATGGCGCACGGCACCTGAAGATACTGACCACGTTGTCGTTGTCGCCCGCCTACATGACGCACATGGCGCACGTGGTGCTGGCGCAGGAGCTCTATCCCGAGCGCCTGCCCGGCGACGAGCCGGAACCGCTGGAAGTGGTGCCGTGGAAGTTGTCGGAATTGCACACATTGATCGCGCGCGAAGACGTGACCGAAGGCCGTTCGATCGCCGCGCTTTTCATCGCCCGCGAATATCTGCAAGGGAGGTTTTCACCGGCATGAGTACCCTGGAACGGATCGGTCTTGAATCCCGTGCGCTGGCGCGGCGCGCGGGTGCGGCAATCCTGGAAATCTATGCCGGCACCTTCGGCGTCGAAAACAAGGCGGACGACTCGCCGCTGACTGCGGCCGACATGGCCTCGCACCGCATCATCGTCGAAGGCCTGCATGCGCTGACGCCCGATATTCCGGTGCTGTCGGAAGAATCGGCGAGCATTCCCTGGAGCGCGCGCGCGGAATGGAAGCGTTACTGGCTGGTCGATCCGCTGGACGGCACGCGCGAGTTCATCAAACGCAACGGCGAGTTTACCGTCAACATCGCGCTGATCGAGGAGCACGCGCCGATTCTTGGCGTGGTGCTTACCCCGGTCACCGGGGAGTTGTATTTCGGCGTGCACGATGAGGGCGCGTTCCTGGAGAAAGCACCGGGTGCGACGCCGCGGCCGATCGAAACCCGCGCGCCATCCGGAGTTCCCGTGGTGGCCGGCAGTCGCTCGCACGCGCAGGAACGCACCGGCGCGATGCTGGCGAACCTCGGCGAACACACGATGGTGTCGATGGGTTCGTCGCTGAAATTCTGCCTGGTCGCAAGCGGGCAAGCCGATCTCTATCTGCGGCTGGGCCCCACGTCTGAATGGGACACCGCGGCTGCGCATTGCGTGCTGTCCGAAGCCGGCGGCGCCGTGCTGGACATCCAGGGCAATCCTTTGCGCTACAACACCAAGGAGTCGCTGCTCAATCCGGAGTTCGTGGCGGTGGGCGACCCTTCGGTGAACTGGTTGGAACGCATGGGTGCTTGAGCCCTCCCCAGGGGAGGGT
>DASXWZ010000206.1:0-9990 GCA_036503375.1 Rhodanobacteraceae bacterium
CGGCGCGCTCGATGCGCAGCCCGCGCGTGCCGGCCCGGGCTGATTTCCGCCCGGAATAGCGACTGATTGTCGCGCCGTCCCCAGTCCCGAGTCCCGAGTCCCGAGTCCCGAGTCCCGCAGATTATTTCTCTTTCAGCGCGATCGCGTGGATGCCCGCGCTGTTCAAACGCTGCTTGGCGGCTTCCAGATCGGTGGCCGATGCGAACGGGCCCAGCCGCACGCGGTTCCAGGTCTGCCCGTTGATGGTCACCGGCTGCACGCTGGCGGTGAATCCCTGCAAAGCCAGTTTCGCCTTCATCGCATCGGCATCGCTGCCGTTGGGGAAGGAACCGACCTGCAGGAGATAGCCGCTGCCGGTGGCGCCGGTTGACGGCGTACCCGGCGCAGTCGGCGCCGGTGCGTTCGCCGCAGCGGCTTTCTGCTGTTCCGCGCGCGCCTGCGCCGACAACTGGGCGTCCGGGATCACCACTTCCTTCTCCGGCAGCACGGAATAGAAATCGAAAGTGGGTTTGTTGTCGTCCGGCTTGTTCGACTGATCGGCGATGCCGGGCGCGCTGGCCTGCGGCGCGGTCGCCTGCGGGTTGGGCTGCGGCTGGTCGTGCCGGCGGAGGGATGGCGCGTAACCGCCCCACACGACGATCGCGCACAGGATCGCGCCGACGATCACGCCGCCGCCGAACAATGCCCAGCCCGGTGCGCCGCCGTTGCGCACTGCCTGTCTGCCGTTACCGCGTTTTGCCATGGGTTTTCCGAAACTGGATGCGAAACATTTCCATCCATGTCGAGCGTCGCAACACGGATGGTGCGCATTGTGCGGGATTTTCGCCGACGCTTCGATAGCTGAAAGCGAATGGCGCGGGAATTACATCGTTTCCGGCGCCGAAACGCCCAGCAGCCGCAATCCGTTCGCCAGCACCTGCCGCGCACCGAAGGCAAGAGCGAGGCGTGCGTCGCGCAGCGCTTCGTCCTCGATCAGGAACTGCTCGGCGTTGTACCAGGTGTGGAAAGCCTGCGCGAGCTCGCGCAGGTACTGCGCCAACAGGTGTGGTTCCAGACTGGCGGCGGCGGTTTCCACCACTTCCGGATAGCGCGAAATCTCGACCAGCAACGTCAGCGCTTGCGGACTGTCGAGGCGATCCAAATTCGAAAGCGCCGGCTTGCGGTCGAACACGATGCTGCGCTCGTGCATCTGCCGTTGCACGCTGCAGATGCGCGCGTGCGCATACTGGATGTAGTACACCGGGTTGTCGAAACTCTGCGCGCGCGCGAGGTCGATGTCGAACACCAGTTGCGAATCGCTCTTGCGGCAGATCAGGAAATAACGCGTGGCGTCGCGGCCGGCTTCGTCGATCAGGTCGCGCAGGGTCAGGTAGCCGCCGGCGCGCTTGGAGATCTTCACCTCCTCGCCGCCACGGGTCACCGTCACCATCTGGTGCAGCACGTATTCCGGCCAGCCCTTCGGGATGCCCACATCGAGCGCCTGCAGGCCCGCGTGCACGCGCGCCAGCGAACCGTGGTGGTCGGCGCCGAGTTCGGTGATCGCGCGCTTGTAGCCGCGCTGCCACTTGCTGTAGTGGTAGGCGATGTCCGGCACGAAGTAAGTCCAGGTGCCGTCGGACTTGCGCATCACGCGGTCCGTGTCGTCGCCGAAGTCGGTGGTCTTCAGCCACAGCGCGCCATCGGCTTCGTAAGCGTGGCCTTCGGCCATGATCCGCTGAACGACATTGTCGAGCTTGCCGTCGGCGTACAACGAAGACTCGAGGTAATACACGTCGAACTCCACGCCGAAGGCGCGCAGATCCTCGTCCTGTTCGTGCCGCAGCCAGTCCACCGCGAAACTGCGGATCGCCTCCAGATCGTCCGGATCGCCCTTCGCCACCGGCGCGGAGTCGTAGGCGCTCCGGTCGCGCCCGGTGGGTTCGCGGGCAAGATAGGCACGCGCGATGTCGCGGATGTATTCGCCGCGATAACCGTCCGCCGGCCAGCGCGCATCGTCGGGTTCAATGCCTCTGCAACGCGCTTGCACGGACAGCCCGAGGTTGGCGATCTGCGCGCCGGCATCGTTGTAGTAGAACTCGCGCGTCACCTTCCAGCCCGTCGCATCCAGCAGACGCGAAATCGTGTCGCCGATTGCCGCGGCGCGGCCATGGCCGACATGCAGCGGACCCGTCGGATTGGCCGAGACGAATTCCACGCCGACGATCTTGTGCGCGCCCTTGCCGCTGCGGCCGTAACCGTCGCCTTCATGGAACACCCGCGCCAGTTCATCGTGATAGGCGCGACGGCTCAGGAAAAAATTGATGAATCCGGGGCCGGCGATCTCGATCTTCTCGACCGCGTCGCTGGCCGGCACCGCCGCCACCAATGCCTGTGCCAGTTCGCGCGGACTGCGTTGGTGGGTCTTCGCCAGGGTCAGCGCGATATTGCTGGCGAAATCGCCGTGCGCCGGGTTGCGGGTGCGTTCGATCACGAAGTCGGGCTGGCTGCTCAGCACCAGCTCACCGCGCGCGTGGAGCGTGTCCGCGGCTTGCAATAACAGGTCGCGCAGGATTTCTTTCACGGGCTCGAGCGTTCAGGGGATTTCATCATGCTAACCCAGCGCGCGCGAAAGGTTGAAAATGGCAGTCGGTCGCTGTCCGATCAAACCTGTGGATAAATATGTGGGAAAGCTGGCGGCGCCTTGATCCTGTAACCCGCTGCAAGCCGCATTCACACGTCAGTCACAAAGATTTCTTCTTTGACGACCGTGGGTTGCAAGACGCTTCGCGAGATTTCGGCAACAGCGCGGCCCAAGTGCTCATCGGGCGGGCATGTGTATAAACGACCAGAACCAGGCCGCGGAGCGGTGTGCTCAGATCATTCCGCGTGCGGCCATGGAAGTTGGCTCGCCCGCACCGATCACGAAATGATCGAGCACCCGCACGCCAACCAGCGCCAGCGCATCGCGCAATTCGCGGGTGATGGCGCGATCGGCGGCCGACGGCTCGGCGACGCCGCTGGGATGATTGTGCGCCAGGATCACCGCGGCCGCGTTGCGCGCGATGCACTCGCGCACCACCTCGCGCGGATGCACGGACGCGCCATCGGTGGTGCCGCGGAACAGCTCGGCGAACCCCAGCACGCGATGGCGATTGTCCAGGTACAGGCAGGCGAAGACTTCGTAGGGCAGGTGCGCCAACTTCGCCCGCAGATAGGCGGCGCTTTCGCGCGGAGTGGTCAGCGCCGGAAGCTGCTGCAGTTCCTCGCCGAGCGCGCGGCGGGCCAGTTCCAGTGCGGCGCCCAGGCGCGCGCGCTTGGCGGGACCTAGGCCGGGCGCGCGGACCGTGTCGCGGGCGAGCAGCGCGTTCACGCCGCCCGCTTCGGAGAGAAGCGCGCGGCCCAGCTCCACTGCGCTACGCCCGCGCGTGCCGCTGCCCAGCAATACCGCAATCAGTTCCGCGGCGGAGAGAGACTGCGCGCCCTGGGACAGCAGCTTTTCGCGCGGACGCTCTTCCAAGGGCCAGTCCTTGATCGTCATGGATCCTCCGGTGCGGGAACCGGCGCGTGAACAACACCATCGCGCATCGCCGGCGATGCGGGGACGATCACGTACCGGACACATCGCTGCCAGCAGCCAACGTGATCGAATCCGGTAAGCTTGCATCACCCTTCGACGTCAGCCGTTGCCGACATGGGCGCCCCCGTTCCGCATCAGCATGTCCTGAACCAGCGCCGCATCCTGCTGGGCGTATCCGGCGGCATCGCGGCATACAAGGCCTGCGAATTGACGCGCCGCCTGCGCGATGCAGGCGCGGAAGTGCAGGTGGTGTTGACCGCAAACGCCGCGCGCTTCGTCACGCCGCTGACGTTCCAGGCGTTGTCGGGCCGATCCGTGCGTTCGGATTTGTGGGACGAAGCCGCAGAGATGGGCATGGGCCACCTCGAACTGGCGCGCTGGGCGCAACGTATCGTGATCGCGCCGGCCTCCGCCGACGTGATCGCGAAGCTCGCACACGGAATCGCCGACGATCTGCTGAGCACGTTGTGCCTGGCGACGGAAGCGCCACTGGCGATCGCGCCGGCGATGAACCATCGCATGTGGCGGCATGCGGCGACGCAGGCGAACATCGAAACTTTGCGCGCGCGCGGCGTCGCGCTCCTCGGCCCCGAAGACGGCCCGCTCGCGGAAGGCGAATCCGGCCCCGGGCGATTGATGGAACCCGAGGCGATCGTCGCCGCGCTGGCGCAAATGGAAGGCGGTGCGGAAACAAGGGCGCCGACCGTGGCGGAAGAGCTCCGCGGCCTGAAAATCGTGATCGATGCCGGCCCGACCTACGAAGACATCGACCCGGTGCGCTTCCTGGGCAATCGAAGTTCAGGCCGCATGGGCTTCGCGATCGCCGAAGCCGCGCGCGAAGCCGGCGCGCGGGTCACGCTGGTGGCCGGTCCCGTTTCGCTGCCGACGCCACAGGGCGTGCGGCGCATCGACGTGCGCAGCGCGCGCGAAATGCGCGATGCGGTGTTGGCTGCGGTCGCGGATGCGGACATATTCATCGCCACCGCGGCGGTGGCCGACTGGCGCGCGCGGGAAGTCAGCGGCAACAAGATCAAGAAGGGCGCAAGCGCACCGGTGCTGGAGCTGATCGAGAATCCGGACATCCTCGCCGAAGTCGCCTCGCTCGCCCGCAGGCCATTCGTGGTGGGTTTCGCCGCGGAAACGGAAAATCTGGAACACAACGCGCGCGAAAAACTGGCGCGCAAGAAGGCCGATGTGATTGCTGCCAACGAAGTCGGCGCGGATCGCGGAATCGATACTGAGTTCAATGCATTGCACCTTTTCTGGCATGGAGGCGATGCGTCGTTGCCACGCTCCTCCAAGCGCGAACTGGCGGCGACATTGATCGAGCGCATCGCCGCGCTTTATCGCCGCGCGCGCGGAGTACGCTGATGGACATGCCGGCGCAAGCGCATGCCCTGAACGTCGACTTGAAGATCCTGGATGCGCGCCTGGGCGATTCGATTCCCCTGCCCGAATACGCCACCGCCGGCGCAGCGGCGATGGACCTGCGCGCCGCGCCCGAAGCGGCGATCGGGTTGCAACCCGGGGAAAGCGCCCTGGTTCCGACCGGACTGGCGATCCACATCAATGACCCGGGCTGGTGCGCGCTGATCCTGCCGCGCTCGGGCCTGGGTCACAAACATGGACTGGTGCTGGGTAATCTCACCGGGCTGATCGACGCCGATTATCAAGGCCCGCTGATGATCTCGTGCTGGAATCGGGGGCGGGCTGCTCTTACCATCGCACCAGGCGACCGCATCGCGCAGATGATGTTCGTGCCGGTCGCACGGGTGCGGTGGCGGAAAGTGCATGCGTTCGCACCCAGCGTACGTGGTGCCGGTGGTTTCGGATCGACCGGCGTGGGGTGAATCGACAAAGGGGCATACTCATCAACGCAGCAGGTAAATCGGGGCTTGGCGGTTTGCGCGCACGCTTCAATCGCCATCGCGGCGTGGCGGAGCTGGCTGCCGACATCGCCTTCGCGTTGATGCTCCTCTTGCTGTTGTTCGCCGCCTTCATGGCTTGGCAGGCGTGGCTGATCGCGCGCGAATCGGGTGCCGCGCAGGGCCTGCTGCAGGACAAGGCGCAGGCGTTGGCGCGGGTGACCGCGGCGGTCGCCGCACAACGCACCGAAGTCGAACGCGCGCTAGACGATCCGCGCCTGCGCACCGCGCTGGATGGCGGCGATCCCGCCTCGCGCGAACATGCCGCGCAACTGCTTCACGTGTTGCTGCCCGACGCGCACAACATGGTGTTCTACGGCGCGGCGCTGGATGAAGTGCTGAAAGGCAACCTGCAGCAGATCGGCTATGCGCGAGCGTCACAGTTGATGCGCGCGCAGAGCGACAACACAGCAGCGCCGGTCGAGGTGCACGCGCGCGCGCCGCAGATCGTTTCCTACGCACAACCCATCGTCGACGGACACGGCACGATCCTGGCGTACGTCGCGTTGGACATGCCGTTCACCAAAGTCCGTGCGGCGTTCGATGCGATCGTGGTGGATGTCGGCCGGATGGACCTGCGCGAAGGCGACGGCAGCGGCGACCTCCTGCTGGCCACCCGGGGCCAGCAATCGGGTCTTTCCACCGATGCCGATCCCGGCACACCGGTGCCCCGCAGCCGCCTGCGCATCGCCACCGCTGCTCCCGCGTACTGGTTGCCGATCACGCAATCGCTGGCTGGCGCCGCGGTGCTGGCGGGGCTGACACTGGTACTTGCCATCATCTCGTTCATCGTGCGCGCACGCATCCGCACGCGTTCGGCTGCCGCTGCCGCCGAAGAGCCGAGTCTGGCGGAGGTAGCGCAAACCGCAGCCGCGAGAAAATCGGCAACACCCGTGCCTCCCGCATCGACCGTCGTCGAACCTGCCGCGGCCGAGAAGCCAAGGCAGATCGGAGTCGTGGAGCGCGGCATCTTCCGCGCCTACGACATCCGCGGCGTGGTCGGTCAGACGCTCACCGAAGACACCGCGCGCGCGATCGGCCGCGCCATCGGCAGCGCGATGCACGACAAGAATCTTTCAGAGATCGTGGTCGGACGCGATGGCCGGTTGTCCGGTCCGCAGATGGCGGGCGCCTTGATTGAAGGGCTGCGCGCGGCAGGCATCAACGTGATCGACATCGGCCTGGCGGCCACCCCGGTCACGTATTTTGCCAGCTTCCACCTCAACACCGGCTCCTGCGTATCGGTGACCGGCAGCCACAACCCGCCCGACTACAACGGTTTCAAGATCGTGATCGGAGGCGAGACTCTGGCGGAGGATTCGATCCAGGATCTCTACGCGCGCATCGCCGAAGGTCGGCTGGTCGAAGGCCGTGGCTCGCTGCGGCAACTGGACGTCGCGGAAGACTACGTGCAGCGCATCGCTTCGGACATCCAGACCGGCCGCGCGCTGAAGGTCGTGGTGGATTGCGGCAACGGCATTGCCGGCGCGGTGGCGCCCGAGGTGATCCACGCGATCGGTTGCGAGCCGATCCCGCTGTATTGCGAAGTAGACGGCAACTTCCCGCACCATCACCCCGATCCCTCCGATCCGCACAACCTCGCCGACCTGGTCTTGATGGTGAAGAAGACCGGCGCCGACCTGGGACTGGCGTTCGACGGCGACGGAGATCGCCTCGGCGTGGTCAACAAGAACGGCGAGGTGATCTATCCGGATCGCCTGCTGATGCTGTTCGCGGTGGACGTGCTGCTGCGCAATCCGGGCGCGACGATCATCTATGACGTGAAGTGCACCGGGCATCTGCAGCCGATAATCCTGAAGGCCGGCGGCAGCCCCCTGATGTGGAAGACCGGGCATTCGTTGATCAAGTCGAAGATGAAGGAAACCGGGGCGCAACTCGCCGGCGAGATGAGCGGGCACTTCTTCTTCCGCGAACGCTGGTACGGCTTCGACGACGGCATCTATTCCGCCGCGCGCCTGCTGGAAATCCTCGCCGACGATCCCTCCGGCCGCACGCCGGAAGAAATTTTCGCCACGCTCCCCAAGGGCGTATCCACGCCGGAGCTGCACGCGAAGATGCGCGAGGGCGAGAACCACGTCTTCATCGAGCGCTTTCGCGAGCGCGCGCAATTCGAAGGCGCGCGCATCACCACCATCGACGGCGTGCGCGTCGACTGGTCGGACGGCTGGGGGCTGGTGCGAGCATCCAATACCACACCGGTGCTGGTGCTGCGCTTCGACGCCGACAGTTCCGAGGCGTTGAAACGCATCCAGGATACTTTCCGCGCGCAATTGCTCGGCGTGGATTCGGGCCTGCAATTGCCGTTCTAGCCGGCGCTGCGCATCAGCTTGAAATCCAGTAGTCGCCTCACGTCCGGCCATTCGGCCGCCACGATGCTGTAAACCACGCTGTCGCGCACCGAACCGTCCACACGCAGGCGGTGCGCGCGCAGGATGCCGTCGCGCAGCGCGCCCAACCGTTCGATCGCGCGCTGCGAGGCATGGTTGTAGCGGTCGGTGCTGAATTGCACCGCCACGCAATTCAGCACTTCGAACGCATGCGCCAGCAGCAGATGCTTGCAGGCGCTGTTGACGCAGGAGCGCTGGCGACTCCCCGCGTACCAGGTGTAGCCAATCTCCACGCGCGGCAATTTCGGTTCGAAATCGAAAAAGCGCGTGCTGCCGACGATCGTCCCATCGCGCTTGTCGCGCACGGCGAACGGCAACGCGTTGCCTCCGGCTTGCGCGGCGAGCGCGGTTTCGACGTAGGCGCGCATGCCGCCGGGCGCGGGCACCGAGGTGAACCACAGCTTCCACAGCTCGCCGTCGGCCGCTGCGCGTTCGAGCGCATCGACGTGATCGAGGCTCAATGGCTCGAGGGCGACGTGTTCGTCCTGGAGGGTGAGCGGCGTCAAGGGATTTCGCTCAGGCGTCCAGATCCGGAATCAGTTTGTTCTCGAAGTACGCGATCATGTCCTTGAGCCTCAGCTTGCGTTTCTTCAGCCGCGTCAGTTGCAACTGGTCGCAGGATGGATCGGCGGACATGCGCGCGATCGCCGTGTCCAGATCGCGATGCTCCTCGCGCAGCTCGGTCAACTGCCGCGCCAGCACCGCCGGGTCGGACGTGATCATGTCGGCAGTCTAACGCGGTGCGCGGCTGCTGGCGTGCCGCACAGACGCGCTAGAATCGCGTGTTCTGCCCGCACCGTTTCCCTGCCGATGAACGCCCTTCCCGCCGCCGATCCGCGCAAGCGCGAACACGAGGCCGCCCGCCGTGCCAAACGCCTGCGCCATCAGGTCGGCCGCGCGATCGCCGACTACAACATGATCGAGGACGGCGACCGGGTGATGGTGTGCCTGTCCGGTGGCAAGGATTCCTGGACGCTGCTGGACATCCTGCAGTCGTTGCAGGCCAAAGCGCCGGTACGCTTCGAACTGGTCGCGGTGAATCTCGACCAGAAGCAGCCGGACTTTCCGGAAAACGTGATTCCGGATTACCTGCAGTCCCGCGGCGTGCCATACCACGTGATCGAACAGGACACCTACCGCGTGGTGAAGCGCGTGATTCCGGAAGGCAAAACGCTGTGCAGCCTCTGCTCGCGGCTGCGGCGCGGTGCGTTGTACGCGTTCGCGGAACGCGAAGGTTTCACAAAGATCGCGCTGGGCCACCACCGCGACGACATCCTCGCGACGTTCTTCCTCAACGTGTTTTACCAGGGCGTGCTCAAGGCGATGCCGCCGAAACTGCAATCCGACGATGGCAGGCACATCTTGATCCGTCCGCTCAGTTATTGCCGCGAAGACGAAATCGCGCAGTACGCGGAGTGGCGCGGGTTCCCGATCATTCCGTGCAACCTGTGCGGCTCGCAGGAAAACCTTCAGCGCAAGCAGGTGCGTCGCATGCTGGACCGATGGGAACGCGAACATCCCGGCCGCAGCGAGATCATGTTTCGCGCTTTGACGAACGTGGCGCCTTCGCAACTGGCGGACCGGGAGTTGTTCGATTTCGCGTCGCTCGGAGCACGGAACGCTGCGACGCGTGTGAATGCGCATGGGTGGTTGAGCGGGGAGGACGGAGGAGGGAAGCGGGAGGAGTAAATACCAACAGCAGAATTTCCACAGCTCTTTCGCCTCCCTCCTCCCTCCCTCCTGCCGGTTCTTGAATGTTCTTCCGCAATCTGACCCTGTTCCGTTTCTCGCCCGCCGTAGCGAAAACGCTCGCCGATCTGGAATCCGCGCTGGCCGATCATGCGCTGCGCCCCTGCGGTCCACTGGAATCGGTGACACGCGGCTTCGTCTCGCCGTTCGGGCCCGAGTCCGGAGTGCTGACCCACGCGATCGGCCATGCCACGTTGTTCACGCTGGGCAGCGAGGAAAAACTGTTGCCCGCCTCGGTGGTCAACGCCGAATTGCGTGCAAGGCTGCGCAAGACCACCGAGAAACGTGGCCGGCCGGTGGGCGGACGCGAGCGCAAGCGGCTGAAGGCCGAGGTGCTCGACACCCTGCTGCC
>DASXWZ010000207.1:0-7569 GCA_036503375.1 Rhodanobacteraceae bacterium
CTTGGCGATCGGCGAGCTGGCCGCGGCGGGCCAGCGGCAGTTCGGGGAGAACTACGTGCAGGAAGCGCTGGCCAAGCAGGGCGAACTGCAAGATATCGCGCTCGAATGGCACATGATCGGTCCGCTGCAATCCAACAAGTGCGAACTGGTGGCGCGGCACTTCGGCTGGCTGCAGAGTCTCGACCGCGAGAAGCTGGTTCCGCTGCTGGATCGCGCACGTCCGTCGAGCCTGCCGCCCTTGAACGTGCTGATCGAAGTCAACATCGACGGCGAATCCAGCAAATCGGGTTGCACGCCCGACCGGATTCCTGCGCTGGCCGAAACAATCATGCGCGCGAATCGATTGCGACTGCGGGGATTGATGGCGATCCCGGCGCCTTCAACCGAACCCGGCACTCGACATGCCGCTTTCGCGCGGTTGCACGGGTTGTTCGAATCGCTGCACGCCGCGTATCCGCGCGTCGATACGTTGTCGATGGGCATGTCGGATGATTTCGAATCCGCCATCGCCGAAGGCGCGACGATGGTACGGCTCGGAACGGCGTTGTTCGGGCCCCGCCGGCCGCGCTGAGCCTGACGGCCACGCCCGCCACTGGGAAACGGCGTAGAGTGCGTTGCCTTCGCCCCGTGCAGGGCGGAGTTCCGTGGCAAGTCAACCTCGACACGTTTGGGAGGGTTTTATGAAGATCCTGACTGCGTGTGTGTGTTCGGCGCTTGCATTTTCGGCCATCACCAGCGCGTTTGCGGCAGATGCGGACAAGACTGTGGTCACGCGGGACTGGAGCGATACGGTGGCTCCGGCCGACCAGAATGCCTACGAGGCCGGAGTGAAGGCCTACAACCAGTGTCTGCGGGACAACGGCGTGAAGTACGACGAAGTCGCCTACATCCACGAAACCGGCGACACGTACAAGTATTCGTACGTCATCGGCCCTCACGCCTGGGCCGATTTCGACATGCTGAGGACGCAGTCGAAACCTTGCGACGCGGTCTGGCGCGCGCAAGCCAATCCGCATCTCAAGAGCGAAACCAGCGTGTTCCTGGTGGATCAACCGGAGATGAGCCACATGCCCGCGAACTGGGGTAAGGACGAGATGCGGCCGCCGCTCATCCACGTGCTCTATTTCACCTTGAATCCGGGGCACGCCGCCGATGAGGCGTTTACCTCGGTGCTGAAAAAAGCCGCCGCGGCGGCGGGAAAGTCCAAGTGGTCGTACTACTACCGGGTGCTGGCGGTACAGGGCGGCGACGAAGGCTCGCCCGACTATTTAATAGTGGTGCCGAACAAGAGCTGGGCGGATTTCGGCGCCGACCCGGATCCGACGTTCTGGAAGATGGTCGGAAATGCGTATGGCCAGGCGGATGCGGACGCCATGCGCAAGTCCTTCGGCGAGGCGCTGAAGACCTCGTCGGACCACGTCGACAGCTACAGCGCCGATCTGACCTACACCGCGGGCAAGTAGGCAAGTACGACCCGGCGCACGAGCGGCCCTGGGTGGCCGCTCGTGCGGGTCGCGGCGCGACGCGCAATGCCCGGAGCAGTCGCCGGCGCGCCGCCGCTACAATCGCGGCTTTGTCGCGTACAAGGTCTGCGAGCGATGTCAGAGCGTCCGGATTCCCGCTCCCTCGCCTTCATCGGCGGCGGCAACATGGCGCGCAGCCTGATCGGTGCGCTGATCCGGCAGGGAGTGAATGCAGCATCCATTTCCGTGGCCGAACCGCGCGCCGATGCGCGCGATGGGCTGGCGCGGGAATTCGGCGTGCGCGCCTACGCCGACAATGCCGACGCGTTGACGGGTGCGGAGTGCGTGCTGCTGTCGGTCAAGCCACAGGTAATGCACACGGTGTGCTCGCAACTGGCTGAGCCGTTGCGCGTATCCCGACCGCTGCTGATCTCGATCGCCGCGGGCGTCCGCATCGTCCAACTGGAGGGCTGGCTTGGCGCACACCTCGCCATCGTGCGCTGCATGCCCAACACGCCCGCGCTGATCGGTGCCGGGGCGTCGGGCCTGTGCGCGAACGCGCGCGTCGGTGCGGCGCAGCGCGCGCTGGCAGAGCGCATCTTCAACGCCGCCGGCGTGACACGCTGGATCGAAGACGAAACCCAGATGGACGTGGTGACCGCATTGTCCGGTTCGGGTCCGGCTTATTTCTTCCTGCTGACCGAAGCGATGGAGGACGCGGCGGTGTCGCTGGGCGTGCCGCGTGAAACCGCGCGCGCGCTTGCGATGCAGACCTGCCTCGGCGCTGGCCGCATGCTGGCCGAAGGCGGCGAAACCGCCGCGCAACTGCGTGCGCGCGTGACATCCCCGCACGGCACCACCGACGCCGCGCTGCGCGTATTCGCCGAAGGGAATCTGCACAAGCTGGTGGCGCAGGCGATGAAGGCCGCCACCCTGCGCGGCGGCGAGATGTCGGCGGCGCTGGATTGAGAGCCGGGAGACGGCAGACGGGAAACCACAGACGTCAGGCAGACCGCTTGTCTCGTTGTTATGCTTCGCGCCATTCGTCTCCCGTCTTCCTCTTCCCATCTCCCTTCGCATGTCCTCCTACTTCGCCAATGCCGCCGCTCTGCTGATTGAATTCGCCTTCGGCGCGATCGTGCTGCTGTTGCTGCTGCGGGTGCTGGCCGAAGCGGTGCGTGCCGACTTCTACAATCCGATCTGCCAGTTCCTCTATCGCAGCACCAATCCGGTGTTGACGCCGCTGAAGCGCGTGATCCCGAACTTCCGCCGCATCAACACTGCCGCGCTGCTGCTGGCTTGGCTGGCCGAAGTGGTGAAGAACCTGTTGCTGTACCTGCTGATCGGCTTGCGCGCGGCCGCACCCGGTGTCTTGCTGCTGGGGCTGGCGGACCTGCTGAACTTCCTGGCATGGCTGTATCTGCTGATGATCTTCGCGTGGGCGTTGCTGAGCTTCGTCAGTCTCGACGCGCGCCATCCGCTGACGCCCTTGCTGGGGCGGATAGTCGATCCGGTACTGCGGCCGTTGCGGCGCGTCCTGCCCGCGCCGGGCGGACTGGATTTGTCGCCGGCGGTGGCGATATTGGCGATCCTCATTTTGCAGGCGCTGATCGTCGGTCCTTTGCTGGATCTGGGCCATCGCCTCAGCCTTTGAGTGAGTTTCGGGCGAGGAGTAACATGCCCGGAACGAACACGGAGGATCGCCGCCATGCAAGCCTCCCTGCGTCATCACCTCGCCGCCGCCGCGCTGATCGCCGCGCTGATTTTGCTGCTGCTGTGCATTCCGCGCGCGGCCGCCGCGGGCCAGAGCGAGCGCTTCGGAAACTACGTGGTTTATTACAGCGCGCTCTCCACCGACATGCTGGCGCCGGACGTGGCGCGTGCCTATGGGCTGGTGCGTTCCAGCCACCAGGGCCTGATCAATATCTCGATCAAGCGTGCGATCGGCGACCAGGATGGCGCCGCCGTCACCGGCGCGGTGCGTGGCAGCGCGGTGAACCTCTCCGGTCAACGCGTGCCGGTGGAGTTCCACGAGGTCAAGGACGGCGAGGCGATCTACTACCTCGGCACCTTCCCCATCAGCGGCAGCGACACCATGCGCTTCGAACTCGTCGTCGCGCCGGCAGGCGAAGTCGCGCACAAGCTCAAGTTCAGCCGCGACTACGTGGTCGACTGAACGCGCCTCGCGATCACCGCGTGCAGCGCGTCCAGCCCGTCGAACAGAGCGGCGGGCCCGGGCTGCAGGATGATCGGGGACTTGATTTCGTGCAGTCGGTGATCGCGCACGGCTGGGATCGCACTCCACCCCGGCCGCGCGGCCAGCTTCTCGGGACGGAATTTCTTGCCGCACCATGAAGCGAGGATGATGTCGGGCGCGCGGCGGATCACCTCAAAGCCGTCGGCGATGATGCGGTTTTTCGCCAGCGGTTCATCGGCCAATTCCGGGAACACGTCTTCACCGCCGGCGATGCGGATCAGTTCCGCCACCCAGCGGATACCGGAAATCATCGGCTCATCCCATTCCTCGAAATACACGCGCGGCCGGCGCGACAGACATGCGGCGCGTGCGCGCACGCCCTCGATGTGCCGCTCCGCCTCGCCCGCGAACACTTCGGCTCTCTCGTTTGCGCCGACCAGCGCACCCAGCCTGCGGATGTAATCCAGGATTCCCTCGACCGAGCGATGGTTGCTGATCCACACCTCGATGCCGTGCGCGATCAGCTCGCGCGCGATGTCGGCTTGGATGTCGGAGAAGCCGATCGCGAAATCCGGTTCGAGCTTGAGGATCTCGCCGATTTTGGCGCTGGTGAACGCGGAAACCTTCGGTTTTTCTTTCCGCGCGCGCGGCGGACGCACCGTGAACCCGGAAATGCCGACAATCCGGTCCTGTTCGCCGAGCGCGTACAGAACCTCGGTCGGTTCTTCGGTGAGACAGACGATGCGGCGCGGGCCGGGCATGTGGCGGGCAGGGCGATCGAGCCCTAGTGCCCGACAACCGTCACCGTCAGCTTGCGCTGGTGCGGCGCGGTGCGGTGTTCCCACAGGTACACGCCCTGCCAGGTGCCCAGCGCGGGCTTGCCGCCGTGCACGGGCACCGAGACGCTGGCGCCGGTCAGGATCGAGCGCACGTGCGCGGGCATGTCGTCCGGACCTTCTGCGTCGTGCCGGAACAGCGGATCGCCGTCGGGCACCAGCCGCGCGAAGAAGCGTTCGAGATCGCGCTGCACCTCGGCATCGGCGTTCTCCCCGATCAGCAGCGAACAACTGGTGTGATGCACGAACACCTGCGCGAGACCCGCATGGATGCCGCTGGCGACCACGATTTCGCGCAGCCGTTCGCTGACGTCGGTGAAGCCGCGTCCCGGCGTGTGCACGGTGAATCCGGAAGAAAACGTGCGGGCCGCGGGCTGGGCGTGGCTCATGGATACAGCAACCGCTTTTTCCATTCCCCGGCGATCAGGTCCCAGCGCACGCGCTCGTTCAAGCGGTGCTGGTGCGCGTACCAGAACTCGACCACGTCCGGGATCACGCGATAACCGCCCCAGTGCGGCGGCCGGGGCACTTCGCCGCCTTCGAACTCGCGTTCGCGTTCGCCCACGCGCCTTTCCAGCAGTTCGCGGCTGGGCAACGTGCGCGATTGCTCGCTGGCCCACGCACCGAGCTGCGCCAGGCGCACGCGGGTGGAGAAATAGGCGTCCGATTCCTCCGCGCCCAGCTTTTCCGCCACGCCTTCCACGCGCACCTGCGCCGCGGGTTTCAGGTGTTTCCAGTGCAGGGTCAGCGCGATCTGCGGATGCGCGGCGATGGCTTCTGCTTTCTCGCTGCGGTAGTCGGTGAAGAAGGTCAGTCCGCGCTCGTCCACCTGCTTCAGCAACACCATGCGCGCGGAAATCCTGCCGTCCTTGCCTACCGTGGCGACGTTCATCGCGCCGGGCTCCGGATCGCCGTCGCGGCGCGCGCGTTCCAGCAGCCCGCGCAGCGTGTCGAGGATTTCCCGGTTCAACATCCTTGTGCGCTCACGCGGGTTCGAGTCTGTATCCGTGCTGATAGATCGCCGACAGCCGCCAGCCATGCTCACCGGAAAGATGCAGCTTCTTGCGCAGCCGGCTGACGTGCGTGTCCACCGTGCGGGTGGTGATGTTGGGTCCGAGGTTCCAGATGTTTTCCAGCAGCGCATCGCGGCTGATGATGCGTCCATGGCGGCGGAACAGGTAGCAGGCCAGTTCGAATTCGCGCTGGGTGAGTTCGATCTCCTCGGCACCCACGCTGATGCGCCGTCGCTGCGCATCCACCGAATACGGCGGCAGCGAGAGCGAGGCTTGCGCGTCGTTCTCGTTGCCGGCGCGCCGGCGCAGTACCGCGCGCACGCGCGCCAGCAGCTCGGCCTGGCGCGGCGGCTTCACCACGTAGTCGTCGGCGCCGGCCTGCAGGCCTTCCACGATGTCGCCTTCCTCGCCGCGTGCGGTGAGAAACACCACCGGCAGGTCGGCGTTGGGCGAATGCCGGATCCACTCCAGCACCTCGAGACCGGTCGCATCCGGCAGGTTCCAGTCCAGCAGCAGCAGGTCGACCGCCTCGCTGCCCAGGCGCTTTCGGAATTCGCCCGAGCTGCCGAACAGCGCGCAACGGTAGCCCGCAGTCTCCAGCCACAGCTTCAGCAATCCGGCCTGATCCGGATCGTCCTCCAGACAACCGATGGTCCACTCGCGTGCGCTCACAACTCCATCCCCCTCTGGTTGCGAGATGCCATCAATCGACCACGAAGTTGATGCGCATGTTGACCCGCCACTCTTTTATTCCGCCGTTGTCGTCCGTGGCGGCCTTGATTTCGTTGACCCACACGCCGCGAATGTTCTTCACCGTCGAGGATGCCTTTTCAATCCCTGTTTCACGGCATCCTCGATGCCGTTGGCGGACGAGGCGTTCAGTTCGATGACTTTGGTGACGGACATGGCGCTCTCCTTGCTGTTGCTGTGAAGTGACGATGCTTTTTTGAAAGTGCGGGCAGCATAGCCCGCTTTCACACGTCAGGATGCGTACGAAGCCCATGCTAGCAAAATCCCGCCGCGCATTTCGCGCCGCGGCCCGCTTCCGGAAAAACTGGCATGATTGCTCGGATCACGCCCGACGATTTCCAGAGTGAATCCCTCACCCAACCTGTTCCTGATCGGCCCGATGGGTGCCGGCAAGACCACCGTCGGCAAGCGGCTGGCCGTGCATTTCGCGTTGCCCTTCATCGATCTCGACGCCGAAATCGAAACGCACACCGGCGCGGGCGTGGCGCTGATCTTCGACATCGAAGGCGAACCGGGCTTCCGTCGCCGCGAATCGACACTGCTGGACGAATGCAGCGCGCGCGAAGGCGTGGTGCTCGCCACCGGCGGCGGCGCAGTGCTGGATGCGCACAATCGCGAACTGCTGCGCGCCCGCGGGTTCGTGGTGTGGTTGCAGACGGAGGTCGAACAGCAGCTGCAGCGACTCGCGCGCGACCGCAAGCGTCCGCTGCTGCAGGCAGACGACCGCCGCGAACGACTGGAAGCAATGGCGCACGCACGCGACCCGCTGTACGCCCAGGTCGCCGACCTGATCGTGCCGCCCCACGCGCATGCGCCCGCGCGCGCCTGCGAACAGATCGCAGCCTCGATCGAAAATCGGTGGCAGCGTGCCCAGCGGACACGCAGCGCATGAGCGGCTCGATCACCGAATTCGAAGTCGTTATTGACGCGCGGCGCTATCCGATCCGGATCGGACCGGGTTTGCTCCATGACCCGGTGTATTGGTGCGAGGCGATACGCGGACGCCATGTACTGATCGTCAGCGACGAGAACGTCGCGCCGCTGTACGCCCAACGCGTGCGCGACGCGATGCAGGGTTGCGGCGTGGAGGCGGCAGTGTTGGTCCTGCAGCCCGGCGAATCGCACAAGAATCTGGATGCGGTCTCGCGCATTTTCGACGCACTGGCAAAACATGGCGCCACACGCGATGCCTGCATGATCGCGCTGGGCGGTGGCGTGGTCGGCGACATCGCCGGTTTCGCAGCCGCCTGCTGGATGCGCGGCATCGATTTCATCCAGATGCCGACCACGCTGCTGGCTATGGTGGATTC
>DASXWZ010000208.1:0-3268 GCA_036503375.1 Rhodanobacteraceae bacterium
CAGCACGGCGTACCGCGCCTGCCCGATCAACCGCCCGCGGCGGCGCGATGAACAAGTGCTACGCTTCGCGCGCATGATCCGTCCGTTGCTGATCCCGCTTTTTGTATCGTGCATCTTGCTGTGCGGAATCGCGCGCGCGGAAACGCATCCGGGCGAAGACGCGCTGGTGCGCGAGGTCGCCGCGGACACCGGCCAGAACCCCGCGCAGCTCACCGCGTTGCTGGACGGCGCGGGGTACAAGCAGAGCATCATCGATGCGATGACGCGACCGGCGGAAGCCAAGCCCTGGAGCGAGTATCGGCCGATCTTCGTCAACCCGGCGCGGATCGACAACGGTATCGACTTCTATCGGGAGAATCGTCCGCTGCTGGATCGCGTCAGCGAGCAGTACGGCGTGCCACCGCAATACCTGGTGGCGATCCTCGGCGTCGAAACCAGTTACGGGCAGATCACCGGGCACTATCGCGTGCTGGACGCGCTCGTCACGTTGGCTTTTCACTATCCGCCGCGTGCGGCGTACTTCCGCAGCGAGCTGAAGACGCTGCTGGAATTGCCGGCAACCAAGTTGGCCGGGCCGATCGACACGCTGCAGGGCTCCTATGCCGGGGCGCAAGGCTGGGGCCAGTTCATGCCGTCCAGCATCCGCGACTACGCGGTGGACGAAGACGGCGACGGACGCATCGATCTCAACGGCTCGCTGCCCGACATCCTCGCCAGCGTCGCCAATTATTTCGCGCGGCACGGCTGGCGCACCGGTTCGCCGGTCGCTTTGCTCGCGGTGCGCGATGCCGATCCGGATGCCGTGGACGAATACGCGGGCGCACCACCTACCATGCCGGTCGAGCAGTTCGTGGCAGCGGGTTACACGCCGCAAATGCTGGTCCAGCCCGGTGCGCCGGCCAGTCTGCTGGCCCTGGACAACGGCGAAGGTGATCCGGAGTCCTGGTTGACCTTCGACAACTTTTACGTGATCACGCGCTACAACAAGAGCCCGCGCTACGCGATGGCGGTGACGCAACTGGCCGACGCGATCGCGCAGGGCGTGGCGGCGGAGAGCCTGCCCGCGGGTGCAGCCGGCGCAGCGCAAACCACGACGCCCCCGCGATGAAGCGGGCGGGGATATTCCTGGTCCTGCTGGGCGTGGCGGCGATGCTCGGAGGGTGCGCCGGTTCGCCCTCGCGCGGCGATCGGCGCGAAGGTGCGGCGACGCGATCGCGCGCGCCGTTCAACGATGACATCAACCGGCCGCAATCGAGCCGCTACCGGCAGAGCGAGGATTCCACGCCCGATGGCGATGGCATCGATATCGCCTCCATGCCCGAGCCGGTGCCCAGATCCGAGCCGCGCTCGCGCTACGGCAACAAGTCGCCTTACAACGTGCTGGGGCAAACCTATACCGTGTTGCCGACCGCGGCGGGATATGTTGAGCGCGGCATCGCCTCCTATTACGGCAGCAAGTTCCACGGTTACATGACCTCGGATTTCGAGAAGTACGACATGTACGCTTTCAGCGCCGCCAGCAAGGTGCTGCCGCTGCCGAGCTACGCCCGCGTCACCAACCTCGAGAACGGCAAGAGCGTGATCGTGCGCGTCAACGATCGCGGTCCGTTCGCACCCAATCGCATCATCGATCTGTCCTACGCCGCGGCGGTGCGCATCGGCATCTGGCCCAGGGGCACGGGCCTGGTAGAAGTACAGGGGATCGATCCGGCACAGATGAACGCGGAACCTGCGCCGCCGCCGATTGTCACAGCCGAATCGGGAGGGAAACCGAAACTGTATCTGCAGGTCGGCGCCTTCGGCGATCCGGCCAATGCGCAGCGGCTGGCGGACCGGTTGCGCACCAGGGACTTCGGTGCGGTGCGCGTGGTGGACGCGCAGGTCGGCGGACGCGACCTGAAGCGCGTGCAGATCGGCCCGCTGGCGGATGTGGGCGAGGCCGATCGTGTTACGCAAGAAATCGACGCTCTGGGTTTGCCGCACGCGCAGGTCGCAGTACAGTAGCCGTTTTGCGCGCGAGCCCTTCTTTCGCAAGTAGGCTCTTTCACCGGAACCAACGAATGAAACTCCTGCGTCACCTGCTGTTCGTCACTTCCGCCGCCGCGATTTGCAGTTTTGCGTTCGCGCAAGGCTTGCCGCCGAAGCCCTCGACGCAAATGCCGCCGAAGCCGTCGGCGATCCCGGTGCCGACCCTGCCGCAGGCGCCGATGCCGCCGCCGCCCACCTTCGATGCGCGCGCCTGGGTGCTGATGGATTTCGCCAGCGGGCAGGTCATCGCGTCGCAGAACCCGGACCAGCGCGAAGAGCCCGCGTCGCTGACCAAGATCATGACCGACTACGTGGTCTCGGCTGAACTCGGCGCCGGCAAGGTGCATATGGACGATCCGGTGCTGATCAGCGAACACGCCTGGCGTGCCGGCGGCGCCGGCACCGACGGCTCGACCAGTTTCCTCGCATTGAATTCGAAGGTGCCGCTGAAGGATCTGCTGTACGGCATGATCATCCAGTCCGGCAACGACGCGGCGATCGCGCTGGCCGAGCACGTCGCTGGCTCCGAACAGACTTTCGCTTCGCTGATGAACGCCTACGCCCAGCGGCTGGGCATGCGCAACACGCATTTCATCAACGCATCGGGTTATCCGGCGCCTGAGCACTACAGCACCGCGCGCGACATCGCGATTCTTTCACGCGCGCTGATCCGCGATTTTCCCGACGACTACAAGATCTCCGCGATCAAGGAGTTCCAGTGGAACGGCATCACCCAGCACAACCGCAACACGCTGCTGTGGCGCGACGCGAGCGTGGACGGCATCAAGACAGGACACACCACTGAAGCCGGGTTCTGCCTCGCCGCTTCGGCAAAGCGCGGCGACGCGCGCATGGTTGCGGTGGTCATGGGCGCGCCGAACGACCGCGCCCGCGCGGACGATGCCGAGGCGCTGCTGGAATACGGCTTCCGCTTCTACGAGACGCACAACCTGTTCACGGCGGGCAAGCCGCTGGCGACGCCGCGATTGTGGAAAGGCCAGAGCAATATTTTGCCCCTGGGATTGACCCAGGATGCCGTGGTCACCATTCCGCGCGGCAAGTATCCCGAACTGAAAGCCGCGCTCGATATTCCAGCGCGGCTGATCGCACCGTTCAAGCAGGGCCAGCGGATCGGCGCGCTGCACGTCACGCTGGACGGCAAACCCGTGCTGGATGCGCCGCTGGTCGCGCTGCAGGACGCACCGCAGGGCGGTTTCTTCAAACGACTGTGGGATGCGAT
>DASXWZ010000209.1:0-10289 GCA_036503375.1 Rhodanobacteraceae bacterium
CGACTTGCGCAAGACCGGAATTCCCGATCGCGCGCGAGGCATCGCCGCGATGGCCGCCACCAGCGACAGCGGCGTCGGCAGCAACGGCTTCGCGGTGAGCGGTGCACTCACCGGCGGCGGCGCGCTGCTCGCGAGCGATCCGCATCTGGGTTTGCGCGTGCCCGACATCTGGTACCGCGCGCGGATGATCTGTCCGGATCCCTCCGATCCCAAGGGCTTGCTTGACTTGAACGGCGTCACCTTGCCCGGCGCGCCGGCGCTGGTGCTCGGCAGTAACGGCCACATCGCCTGGGGCTTCACCAATTCCGAAGGCGACTGGATGGACTGGGTACGCGTACAGCGCGATCCACATGATCATTCGCGTTACAAGACCGCCGACGGCTGGGCTGCGGTCGACCCGCACGATGAAGTGATCCGCGTGCACGGCGCAGCCGATCATCATCTCGTCGTCGAGGACACGATCTGGGGCCCGATCGCCGCGAAGGACGTGGACGGCACGCCATTGGCGCTGGCATGGATCGCACACCAGCCGCGCGCGCTGAATTTGAATCTCGTCAAGTTGGAAACTGCGCGCAGCGTGGAAGACGCACTGGGCTGGGCGCCGCTGATCGGCATCCCGCCGCAGAATTTCGTTGTCGCTGACGCCCGCGGCGACATCGGCTGGAGCATCGCCGGCAGCGCGATTCCGCTGCGAAACGGGTTCGACCCGTCGGTGCCATCCGATTGGAGCAAGCCGGGCACCGGCTGGACGGGATTCGCGACGCCGGCGCAGGACCCGCACATCATCGATCCACCCGACAACCGGTTGTGGACGGCAAACCAGCGTCTGCTCGACGACGGTGCGCTGGCATTGCTCGGCGATGGCGGCTACGACCAGGGCGCGCGCGCGCAGCAGATCCGCAACGACCTCGCCGCACGCAATCACTTTGCTCCACAGGACGCACTGGACATCCAGCTCGACAACCGCGCGCTGTTCCTGGCGCGCTGGCAGAAGCTGTTGCTCGAGACGCTTGCACAATCATCCGATCCGGAATCCCTGGCGCTGAAACCTTACGTGCAGCAATGGCAGGCGAGCGCGACCGGCGACAGCGTAGGTTACCGAATCGTGCGCATGTTCCACGATCGGGTGCGCGACGACGCGCTCGCGCCGTTCTCCGCGCTGGCGAAGAGAAAGAGCGCCGATTTCGATTGGCCCAGCCGCGAGGTCGGCGAATACGCGGTGTGGCAGATGATCACGCGCAAACCCGCATGGCTGCTCGACCCGGAATATCCGGATTGGAGTGCGCTGCTGAGTCGGGCCGCGAAAGAAGTCGCGGACCGACTCGCCAAGGATCCCGGGCCACTTTCCGCAAAAACCTGGGGCGCCTTCAACACCGCGAAAATCGATCATCCGATGGCGCTCGCGCTGCCGGCCTTCCTGGCGCACGCGATCGACATGCCGGCCGACCCGCTGCCGGGCGATCGGGATATGCCGCGCGTGCTGCACCCGGCATTTGGCGCCTCGATGCGGCTGGACGTTGCTCCCGGCGACGAAGCCCACGGAATTCTCGAAATGCCTTCAGGCCAAGCTGATAACCCACTGACGCCGTACTTCGGCGGCGGCCATGAGGAGTGGGTGGAAGGCCGGCCAACGCCGCTCCTGCCGGCGCGAACGGAGTACCGGCTGAAATTGGTGCCCGCGCCCGGCTGAGAGCCGCGGCGCCCGCGCGCCGGCGCGATTCCTCGTTCCATACAGCCAAGGGCTTCATCATCACCGGGCGTGCTACGGCGGTGACGTCGGAAATCGCAACGTGCTCCGAATACGTCGAGCTGCTTCTGGCGCGAGGGATGCTGCGAGCGGTCGCCGCGGCAATCCGAAAAGAAACGGGCGCCCTGCAGGCGCCCGCCCGTCTGTCTCCGCGCTTGTGCGGACGTCAGTTCAAACCGAGCGACCGGACGAAGCCGGTGACCTGGTCGGTGAGCTCTCCGGGAGTCCCGACATCCAGGTTGATCTCGCCATGTCGCATGCTGACCGGGAAAACGGTCGCCCGGCCACCCAGAGACTTCGCCTTGTCGGCGTACGCCTGGGCGCCATCACAGTCGTTCTTCCGGTCCGAATCGCACACCAGCAGCATCGGTGGTGGTGCGGTCTGCAGGCGCAGCGTAGGCGATGCCGCCTGCCACAGTTGCGGGTCGCTGCCGAAGGCCGTGTCGTAGAGACCGAAAAGCTGCTTGTTCATGAACTCGACGACGTTGTACGCGCCGCTGTCCAATGCCACCGTGCCGAGCCAGGGCTTGGCACCCGCGCTTTGCCAGATCGACGGCACCGAACTCATCAACACGACCAGGTGCGCGCCGGCGGAATGCCCCATCACCACGAAGCGCGAAGGATTCGCGCCCCATTCGCCCGCGTGTTGCTGCGCGTACGCAAGCGCATGCGCCACGTCATCGGCCTCGTCCATCACGTTGACCTGGGGCACCAGCCGGTAATTGATCGAAATGAAAACGTAGCCCTTGGGCAGGTAGTAGTCGATCTTGTTCTGGACCACGCCGTGCGCCTTCTTGTCGCCGCGCCGCCAGCCGCCGCCGTGCACCATGAATACCACCGGCGCGTCGTGCGCGTTCGCCGGGATGTACACGTCCATCTTCTGCAGCGGGTCGGAACCGTAGGCGACATCCTGCAACTGCCTGGCGCCGGCAGGCACCGTGATGGGCTGGTTGCGGTTGCCCGTGCGATTGCCGCTTTGCGCCCGGCCTTGTCGATGCCTGAAGAAGCCTTGCATGGCCACCGCCGAGGTCGAGATCATGACGCCGAGCAGCAGCGCCGTAAGAATGGTTTTGGCTCGCGAGGATATCAGCATGAACCGCCTCCTTCGATCCGCTGACGAGGGACGCGACCAGCATAGCAACTTACTTCGACATCACGAAACCTGCGCGCCGCTGGGCTTAGCAAGCATTCAGGGCAGGTTCTTCGCGAAGAACACCTCGCAGCCGCCACGCGGATTGTGCACATAGCGGTTGCGGCCATCCAGCGGCATGATCCGCGGTCCCCAGGGATTGGCGGTCCCGATGAACAATCCGTACGGCGTCGAGGCGATGGTGCGCATGCCCATGTTGTAGGGATTGCCCATGCCGTTGGTGGTGACCGGCACCCAGTTGTCCCCGTCGCGACTGCGGTAGAGATCGAATCCCGAACCGTATTCCAGGATGTTCTGCGGACCGACGCGCGCGATCACGTTGGACATCGCGCGCGGCCAACGGCTGCGGTTGACGTAACCCAGCACGCTGCTCCACTCGAACGTGCCCATGTACAGCCAGCCGTCGTGCTCGCACATCCGCCAGAAGTAGCCGTTGAAGAAATTGTCGAAACCGGCGTAGCGTCCGGACTTCGGCTCCTTGCGGCCGTCGGGGGTGTCGCGCGGTTCACCGACGATCAGATCCCACGACAAGTCTTCGTGCAGGCGAAGCAGTTCCGATGCGCCCGGACCGATCTTGTTCTGGTTGTCGATGCCGCCGCCCTGGATGCCGGTGCCGATGTACAGCGCGCCCTTGAACGGGTACAGGCTCAGGCCTCCCTGGTTCAGCGCGCCGCGCCAGGCGCCGTTGGTCAACACCCGCTCCCACACGTACGGCGGCTCGCCTTCGCACTTGCTGCGCCACAACTGGAAGCCGCCGTGATTCAAGGTGCTGACGTAGAGGTAATCGCCCCAGGCGGCGCACTCGTGCAGCGAGACATTGGTGAGGTCGCCGAAACCGTGTTCGCAGACCGGCTGCCACTCGCCGCGATCCGGATCGCGGCTTTCGTACACGATCGAATGACCGGAGACATTGGTGTTGCCGCCGCGCGAACCGGCAGGCGTCGTATAGAGACGACCCTTGAACGACACCATCCAGCGGATCGTGGTCACGGGCAAGCCGCACAAGCCGGGCTCGCACGTGACGGTGAAGTTGCGGCCATCTTCCGTGGACATGATGACGGGGCCCGGGCCCTTGGCCGGACACCAGGTGCTGATGTAGAGCTTTTCCGGTTCTGATTCGGAATTCCGGTGCACCGCTATGGCGCGATAGCTGATGTCGCGCGGAATCCTGCGGCCATCGCTGCCGGTGATCCACGGCGCCTTGAACACGCGTTCCCATTCGTCGACACGCGGATCGTAGGCCCAGATTTCCGCGCGCAGGTCGAGATCGAAGGGATCGATCGGGCAGTCGATCGGCCACACGTCCAGACCCAGCGACAGGCGCGAACGCATCAGCGCGAAATTGCCGCGCATCGTTGTGACGTACAGCCGGCCCTTGTACCAGGCCATGGAGTGCGTGTACGAGTTGACGCCGTCGCCGAATCCCTCCTTGGCGATCAGCCTGAAATCGGAACTGCGCAATCCACGCGGGATGCCCAATCGGTTCGTCGCGGTCATGGTATTCACATTGCCGCCAGTGCGGCAGCGAGTTGCGCGGCCGCTTCCTCCCGCGACCCGAAAGGCCCGAGGCGGCCCCCTTCGCGCAGCGAACAGTACCAGCCGTCGTCGATCATGTAGAAGCGGTCGCTCTGGAAATAGGCGCGGGTATCGTTGGGGCGGCGGATCTTGCGCGACTCGCCGGCGCTGCTGTCCCAGAAGCGGTTGCACAGGGCGATCAGTTCATCCGCGCGCGATACCGGAAAGAAATGCCCTGCGCTGCGCATCAGGCGGAATTCCGCGTCAGGCCACACCCTGCACAGCTCGTCGCCCGTGCGTCGGGCGTGAGAGCCATCGCCATAGATGGCGAAGATCGGAAACTCGAATTTGCGCAATTCATCGTCCTGCAGCACTCCCCCATCGAGAAAATCCGCCTTGGCCGTGGTCGTGGCCAGCAGCTTCAGCCATTGCGCCGCGGTGTGGCGACCGAACTTCACCATCACCGGGCCGAACAACTTCATCAGTTCCTCCGGAACCGGCTGCTCGCTCAATCTCAGTTGCGCCATGATGCCCAGCAGGCGGAAGCCGAAGTGGGGATCGTCGGTATCCAGTTCGATGCCGTGTCGTTGCAACACCGGCTGGAGCACCCGTCCGTGCACCCAGGTTCCCGGCGATGCGCGCACGCCCAACAGGCCCGGAACGTGGCTGTCGGCCAGCACCAGGCTGCGCACGGCGCCGGGGTGCCGGCGCGCATGGTGCAGCGTGACGAGCCCGCCGAAACTGTGGGCGATGAAATGCGCTTCAGCAATCTCCAGTTGATCGAGCAGCCCGCCGATGTCGGCCGCCAGATCGGCGGGCTTGTAGCCGCTCTGCGGCATGTCCGAACCGCCGTGCCCCCGCAGGTCGAGCAGTGTCACCCGGAAGCGGTTGGCGAACTCGTGCGCGTACTGGAAATACCAGAACGCCAGGTTGGACGCCAGGCCGTGCAGCATCACCAGGTTTTCGCGCGCAGCCGCGTCGCCCACCTGGAGATAATGCAGGTGCACCCCGTTGACGAGGGCCTTTGGCATTCATCACTCCATGTAACCCAGCATCTGCAGTTGCGCCATCAACTGCTGTTTCTCCTCGTCGTCCATGGTTTCGCCACGCTCATCCTTGCCGCTGCCGCGGGTGGCATCGCCGATCTTCAGCGGATGCTTCGCCTGATAATCGGCCGTGAACATCGCGGTCGGCACCTTGCCTTCGAGATCGGAGGGCACGGGCAAGCCGAGGCTGTAAAGCAAAGTCGAGGTGACATCGGTGATGTGACGGCGACCGAGCACCTTGCCTGCCTCGATGCCGGGTCCATATGCCAGAAACACGCCATCGGGGTGATGCGTGCCGATCACGTAGTTGCGCTTCTGCACCACCGGCTGGATGTTGCGCACGGAAACGAAACCGAAATCGCGCAGCACCATCTGGAGGTCGGGCGCGTCGCCCATGGCCGAACCCGGGAACACCTCTTCGCGCGTGTAGATTTCGGTGATGATGCGCTCGCCGGTCTCGGGATCCTTGAGATCCTCGAGGTCGCGGATCAGCCGTGCGCGCACCTTGTCGTAATCCTTCGGATCGATGCCGGTTTCGCCCGGCTTGCGCGCGACGCGGATGGTGATGCCGTTGCACGAAGGCGTGCGGCAGTAGGCGATCGTCTTTTCCCAGTCCAGGAATGCGAAGTAGCTGTTGTCGCGACGCTTTCCCGCATCGCCTTCGGGCAGTTCCTTGAAATGCACGTAGCCCTTCTCGGCCAGCCAAGCGTTGATGCGCACCACCTCGGTCGAGGCGGTGAAGCCGTGGTCGGAGGCGAAGAACACCTGCGCGTCCGGACCGGCCGCCTTCACCAGTTGCTCGATGAAGCCGTCGAGCTGGCGGTAGTAGCTCAACGAAAGCTCGCGCATCCGCTTGTGGAAACCGGAGAGCTCGCCCTGTTGCAGGTTGGGATCGACGTACGGCCAGGCCTGGTGCTGCAATTTGTCCACGCCGTCGAACAGCACCGCCATCAGGTCGGGCTGATCCTCGCGCATAAGGTGTTCGGCGACCTTGAACCACTGCTTCTCGCGCGGCAGGTGGTAGCGCACCCAGTTCTCGCGATCCTCGTCGCTCAGTTCATCGCCCGACTGTTTTTCGCGCTCGAAGTCCCAGGCAAGCTCCTGCGGATCGAAGTCGGGGATCGCCTTGACGCGCTCGTAGATGTTTTCCGGATAGGAATTGCGGCGCAGGTGCCGCCACGGGATGAACCCCGGCACGATGGTGCCGTTGAGTTCCGACGGCGGCGGCGCGGTGAACGGGAAATTCAGCGCGCATACGCGCTTGCCCTGGCGGCTGGCGATCGACCAGATGGTCTCGACCCTGCAATCGCGCGCGTCGTAAAGGGTGAAATAAACCTCGTCGCCACGCTCCTCGGCGCGGATGAAGTCGTACACGCCGTGATGGCCCGGCCCGCGGCCGGTCATCAGCGACACCCACGCCGGCGGCGTGAGGGGATTCGGCGTCGAACGCAACTTGGCGCGGCTGCCCTCGGCGTAGACGCGCGACAGGAACGGCATGACCGGCTCGCCGCCATTGGCCCTGGTGAGATCGTCGAGGACGGTGAAAGTCGCGCCGTCCATGCCGATGAAAAGTGTGCGTACGCTCATGCCGGAGCTCCTTGCGCCTGAAGGCGTGAATTGATGAAGTCGGCGAAAAGACCCAACGAAACATCGCCGATGTAGCTGCCGTCCTTCATCAACAGATCCTGGAAGCCGAAGCGCTGTCCGTAGCACTGGTCGAGTGCGACGCAGAACTGGATGATGTCGATGGAGGTGAACCCCAGGTCTGCGGCCAGCAATGTTTCGGGCGCGAATTTCGTACCGGGATCGAGTCCCCAGTCCTGGGTGAGATCCGCGGCGACGGCCGTCACGGTATCTATCGGTGTGTTCTTCTTGAGATTGCTCATGCTTGCGCCTCGAATTGTTGTGCCGCGAGCGAGCCGACCGCGATGATGGCCGCCCCGCGTCTGTCGATGGTGACTGCAACAGTCCCCGCCTCGTGTACGACTTCGCACTTGCTGAAATCCGGATCGGCGGGCACCACCCGGAACGCCCATGGTTCTCCCCTCAGTCCGGTGCCGAGGCACTTTGACGCCGCCTCCTTGGCGCACCACAGACGCAGCACGCGTTCCGCCTGCGCGTCGCCGTCGAGCCCGGCGACCAGCGGTTTCTCCTCTGCGGCCAGCGAATCCACGACAAGTTCCGGACGCTGTAACTTGCCGATGCGCTCCAGATCCACCCCGACCGGCTGGTCCGGAGCCGCCACCGCGGCCATGCATGAAACCACATCGTGCGCCAGCGACACGCGCGGCGCCTCGATCAACGATTCGCGCCACCAGCCGTCCACGAAGGGCGCACCGCTTTCGTCGTGGGCGACCTCGATGTCGGCCGGATACAGCAACTGCCCGGTGCGCTCGTACACCCAATGGCGCACGGCTTCCTTGATCGCGGCTCGGCCGGTCAACCACTCGCGCCGGCGCGGCAGCGCGGATTTCTCCAGGGCCCGCCATTCCTCGCGTTCGGTCGCTCCGAGAAGAGCATGCGCCAGCACGCGCGCGCAGATGCCGCCGGATTGCAGGAACAGTTTCTCATCCACCAGCGGCACTTCCCACAGGCTTACATCGGTCATCGGAGAAGAAACCGGCGTGCCGAGCATGCCGATACCCGGATGGGTGCGGACCGCGTGATAGGTCGGCGACACACGGAAGAACAGATTGCCCAGCGCGTGACCGCGCATCAGCACTCGGCCTTCTCCATCGATGCAGCCGAACTGCCAGTTGCGCAACGCCGACAGGTCGTCGTTGGAGGGATCGGCCGGCTCCTGGCGAGCGCGGATCAGCATGCCCTCGCGCCCAGCCGGACACGGCTCGTACAACTCGATGCGTTCGATCGTCGAGGGGAAGGAATGGAATTCCGGCCCGACATACTGCACCAGCCAGCACGGCACCACCTGGCTCAACGCGTCGAGCAGCACCGGGTTCAGCACGAGGTTCGGTGTATGCCCTGGTTCAAAAAAACCGTCCAGACTGACATCACTGAGTGCGACGTCCAGACCGGTGTCATCCCAGCCTTCGATTTCGCGCATGCTCTGGAACACGGGTCCGTGGAACATCGCGTAGCGACCGGGCGTATAAAGATTGGGCGTGTCGATGTTCCAGGCCCGTTGCTCCTGCAAGGGCGGCATCGGCCCCAACCTGAAATCGCGTGAATACGAGAATTCGCCCGACACCGCGATTCCGCGCGGCGTGGTCACGGTCGCGCGGTAACGTCCTGCCTCGGCATCGATCGCTTCGGCGCGCACCTCGATGTCGAGCGCGCCATCGTCCAGCGCGATCCAGTCGAAGGCTCGGACGTTCTCGATCACCGTGATGTCAGTGCGCCCGGCCAGCAGCGCACAGGCCTCGGCCATCAGCTCCATGCTGACCATGAACGGCACGCAAGCCAGGCCTGTCAGTGAGGGATCCGCCGCCGAGACCGGCCCGGACAACACATGATCGCGGACGAACTGGTCATTCTGCAGCGACACGCGGCAGACCGCCACGACGTGTTCATCGTCGTGCTCCAGCACGACATCGAGCATTGGCGTCGCGCTGTCGTTCGCATGGCTCGAATGTGCGCCGACACCGGATTCGCCCGGCTCGTCGCCCCTCTCCGTTTCGTTGTCCTCGCTGTAATCGTTGGCGCTGATGTCGTCCAGACCCCCGAGCGCAGCGCGCGGATCGACCGCTGCCGCGGTGTACGCGTTCGCCCGCGGCGGCGCGACCAGTTCGCCGATGCGCTCGCGATCTGCCGGCGCGAGCCGCACCATCGGCATTGTGTTGTCGAGCAATGGAGGGCGCGGTTTCGGTTTGCGGTTGTCAAGATCGATCGCCGCGATTTCGCGCGAGCCATATAGTTTGTCGAGCGCGTTCCAGCGGCCGATCGCGTAAAGCCAGCCCAGCACCGACAACAGTTGTTCGACTCCGTTGCGGCGGCGGGCGTTGGTGGGCAACGCCAGGAATTCGCGACCGGCAAGAATGTCGTTGACGAACGAAACGAGGTTGCCGGACGGTCCGACTTCCAGGAATATCCGCACGCCGTCATCGTGCATCTTGCGGATCGTCTCGCGGAAACGCACCTTCTGTGACCACTGCTGCGCGGCGAGCTTGCGCACCTTGGCGGGCGTTTCCGGAAAGCGTGCCGCCGTCGCACACGAATACAACGGCACCACCGGTTTGCCGACGCCGATGTCTTCGTAATAGGCGAGGAACGCGCGACTGGCGTCATCGAACGCGGGCGTGTGGTAGCCGCGGTCGAACGGCAGCCGCATGCAGATGCCGCCCTGCTTCGTGAGCGCCTGCTCGATCCGGGCTATCGCTTCATTCGAACCGTAGAGCACCTGCTGGTTGCTGCAGTTGTCCATCGCGATCTGCACATCGCCGCCGAGCGCCGCCATTTCGGATTCGACGGTTTCCAGTGGCAGAGCCCCGACGGTCAGCAGTGCGCCGGTAGGAATCTTGTCGGATTTCAACAATGCATCGTACGCAGCGTAGTGCTTGGCGATGCACGCGGCGAGTTCCGTATCGCTGGTGGCCGGATTGGCGCCCGACGCCGCGAGTGCCGCGGATTCGCCGGAACTGTGCCCCACCATGACGTCGGGCGCGACGCCCAGCGCGCCCAGCAGGTCGAACATCGCCATGCCGCCGATGAACACAGCCTCCGAGCCGACATCCATGTCGTGCAGGCGTCTCTCCAGTTCGGTGCGGCGTTCGGAGGAAACCTCGCAAGTCGGGAAAACGATGTCGGTGCGCGTCTTGCCGTCCGGCAGATCGTAAAGGCCATGCCAGAAATCCAGCCAGCGCTGGACCTGCGG
>DASXWZ010000210.1:0-15322 GCA_036503375.1 Rhodanobacteraceae bacterium
TCCTTGCCCTGCAGACAAAGGGCCGACGGCGCGACCGCTTGGAGCGACGCGAACAGACCCTTTGACGGGTGCGTACAATCGCGCCTGTTTCTCCGCGGGCCGATCGATGTCTTTCGCGCACAAAGCCGCGCCGTTGATGCCGCTGCTGCCGGTCGCGGCGGTGATCCTGCTGTTGCCCTTCGGCCGCGCCAGCGAAGCCGCCGTGCTGGCGTGCATGATCGGTGCACTGGTCCTGTTCGTGCGCTCACCCGCGCTGCGAAAGTATGCCGCATCGAAACTGCTGCTCGCGCTCTGGTCGTGCTACTTCGTCGCGGCCCTGATTTCCGCGTTCGACGCAGTCCCGCCGGGCAAGAGCTGGAACACGGTGGCTGCGCTGATCCGCTTTGCGCCGTTCGGCTGCTATGTGTGCTGGATCGTGCGCGACGACAGGCGCTTGCGCGCGCTGC
Source organism: Rhodanobacteraceae bacterium (assembly GCA_036503375.1). Lineage (GTDB taxonomy): Bacteria > Pseudomonadota > Gammaproteobacteria > Xanthomonadales > Rhodanobacteraceae > 66-474. Next base: position 447 of record DASXWZ010000210.1, read on the forward strand.
ATTTGTTTACCGGTGTGCTGGTTGCACTGTGGGCGCTGGATGCCTGGGCGCAGATCCTCACCGGCTACAGCTTGGGCGGACAGGCCGAAGCGCTGCGCATTTCCGGCATCTTCGGCGCGGATGATCTGAAACTCGGGCCGGTGCTGGCGGTGCTGTCGCCCTTCGTGTTGTGGAGCGCGCGCACCTGCCTGGGTCGGACGGGACTGATCGTCGCATTGCTGTTCCTGCTCGGGCCGATATTGCTGGCCGGAGAACGTTCGGCATGGCTGATGTACGCGCTCGTCGCGATCCTGTTCCTCTGGCGCGAGGCGCGCACGCCGGCTCGTTTCGCCTTGTGGGCGGTGTGCGCTTGCGTGGTCGCGGCGCTGGCGGTCGGCATCGCCTGGAAAACCTCGCCGCGATTCGATCAGCGCATGGAACGCACGCTCGAGGCCTTCGGCGGCGCATCGCAGGGACTCGACACCGCGCTGAGCGGGCGCACGGATATCTGGCGCACGGCGTTGAAAATGTACGCAGCGCATCCGGTGAACGGCGTGGGCGTTCGCGATTTCCGCTATGTCTATCCCCAATTCGCGCGGCCCGGCGATCCCTTCCTGAGCGATGAAGCGTGCGGCACGGGGCAGGGCGCCTGCCATCCGCATCAGATCGTGCTGGAAGTGCTTGACGATACCGGCACGATCGGCCTGGCATTGTGGTTGCTCGCCGTCGCGCTGGCGCTGCGGGCGTGGTGGCGCGCCGATGCCGCCGCCCGTACGCGCGCTGCGCCGGCGGGCCTCGCCTTGTTCGTGATGGTGTTTCCGCTCAACACGCATCTCGCGTTTTATTCGGCGTGGTGGGGATTGCTGTTCTGGTGGCTGCTGGCGTTGTGGATTGCGGGACTGCACGCGAATGCAGATCGGGCAGTCGCGAAAATCGAGCAGAGGGAGCTGCAGCATGGCCCGTGAAAAGTTCTCGCTGGTCATCATTACGCGCGACAACGCCGCCACGCTGGAGCGCTGCCTGGCCGCGGCGGATTTCGCCGACGAGATCGTCGTGCTGGATTCGGGATCCACCGACGACACGGTGGAAATCGCGAAACGCCACGGCGCGCGGGTGGCATTCCATCCGTTCGACGACTACGGTCCGCAGAAACAGCGTGCGATCGACATGGCGTCGTTCGACTGGATACTCAATCTCGATGCGGACGAGGTACTTTCGCCCGGCACTCGCGAGGTGATCGAGCGCGCACTCGAAAAACCCGATGCGGCGGGATTTCGCCTGCCGCGGCGAGAGCGGATGTTCTGGACGGTGCAGCACCGGGGTTCCTGGCGCAACGCCCACCTGCGGCTGTTCGACCGCCGCCGCGGGCGCATGAACGACGTGCCGGTGCACGCGGCGGTGGAGGTCGACGGGCCGGTGAAAACGCTGCGTGTCGCCGACTTCGTCAACGACGGCGACGGCGACATCGCCGCGCGCGTGGAGAAGGTCAATCGTTATTCGTCCGGCCTGGTGGCGCACAAGCTGGGCAAGGGCCAGCGTTTCAGTGGCGCGATGATGTTGTTGTATCCGCCGATCTTCTTCCTGCGCCAATATCTCTTCAAACGCTACTTCTTGTCGGGCTGGGCAGGCTTCATCGCGAGCGTGATCGGTGCGTTCTACGTGTTCCTGAAGTACGCCAAATTGTTCGAGGCGAGAAGAGTCGGGACTCGGGACCCGGGACCCGGGCCCCGATAGAAGCGAAACATCGGAAGGCGCAAAAACATCAAGGCAGCTGCACGTTGGTTCCTGCCGAAACTTTGCGTGAGCTCCTCGCCTCACGTCTTTTCCGGATCCCCAGTCCCGACCCCCGAGTCCGGCCCATAAACCGCCGGCATTCCCGGCGGCCTCGTCTTGAAGCGCTTGTGCGACCAGAGATACTGCCCGGGCGCTTCCAGCACCATGCGTTCGATCAGCGCGTTGATGCGCGCGGTATCGGCCGCCACGTCCGTCGTCGGAAAATCCTCCAGCGGCGCTTCCAGCCGCAACACGTAGCCGCCATCGGGCAGCCGGCGGTGGAAGAACGGCACCACCGCGGCCCCGGAAAGCCGCGCAAGATGATGCGTGGCGGTGATGGTGGACGCAGGGATGCCGAAGAACGGCGCGAACACCGAATCCTTGCCTCGCATGTCCTGGTCCGGCGCGTACCAGACGAAGCCGCCGCGCTTCATGTACTTCACCGTCGCGCGCAGTTCGTCCTTGTCGAACATCGCATCGGCGTAATCCAGTCGCGCGCGCAGCACCAGCCATTCGAACACGTCCGAATCCATGCGCCGGTACATGCCGGCGATGCGCAGCCGCCGCGAGATCAATCGCGCACACAGCTCCAGATGCGAGAAATGCCCGCCGACCAGCAGCGCGCCGCGACCCTGCCGGCGCAGCGCGTGCAGGTGTTCCAGGCCTTCGATGCTCACGTGCAACCCGTCGAGCTTGCGATCGGAGGCCAGCCAGCCCAGCGCGAATTCGCCCAGCATCACGCCCATGTCGCGCAGCGCGTCCTCGCGCAGCTTCGATCGCGCGGCTTCGCCCATCTGGGGAAAGCACAGCTCCAGGTTGCGCGCGACGATGTGCCGGCGTTCGCGCAGCAGGGGCGCCAGCAAGGCGCCGAACGTCGCGCCCGCGCGCAGGATCAGCGTGCAGGGCAGCAGCACCAGCAGCTTCAGCACGGCCACGCCGAGCCATGCCGGCCAGTTCTGCGGCGCCAGCAGCGATGCATGGAAAGCGGGCCGTTGCATACGGCGCGATGATACGGGAGGCCATCGTTATACTCGCGCGACCTCGTCGATCCGTGCGCATGCTGCGATTCCTCTACACCATCGCGATCTATCTGGCCACCCCGGTCATCGTGTGGCGGCTGTTCGCGCGCGGCGTGCGCTACCGCGGCTATTTTTCGCGCTGGCGCGAGCGTTTCGGCCATTTCCCGGATCCGGGCCTGCACGACAGCATCTGGGTGCACGCCGTTTCGGTGGGCGAAGTCAATGCCGCTCTGCCGCTGATCCAGGCATTGCGCCGACGATATCCGCGCTCGCCGATCATGGTCACCACGGTGACGCCGACCGGTTCCGAGCGCGTGCGTGCGCAACTGGGCAATGACGTATTCCACATGTATCTGCCCTATGACCTGCCGCGCGCGGTGGCGCGCTTCTTCGATCGCACCCGGCCGGCGCTGGCGGTGATAATGGAAACCGAAATCTGGCCCAACCTGTTCCACGTCTGCGGTGAACGCGGCATACCGCTCGTGATCGCCAATGCGCGCCTCTCGGAGCGTTCATTGCGCGCGTACGCGCCGATCCGGCCGCTGGTGAAGCAGGCGCTCGGCAATGTCAGCCACGTCGCGGCGCAGTCGCATGCGGACGCGCGCCGGTATCGCGCGCTGGGCGCGGATCCGGAGCGCGTCAGCGTGGCCGGCAACCTGAAGTTCGACATGCCTATCCCGCAGGGCGTGGGCGAGCGGGGCGACGCGTTGCGCCACAGTTGGGGCGAGCAGCGGCCGGTGTGGATCGCGGCCAGCACGCACGAAGGCGAAGAACTGCCGGTTTTCGAAGCGCACCTCTCGGTGCTGGCGCGTCTGCCCGACGCATTGCTGCTGATCGCCCCGCGGCATCCGGAGCGCTTCCGCAGCGTCGAGCATTCCGCGCGCAACCTCGGCTTCAGCGTCGCCACCCACAGCGGTTCGGAGGTACCGGACCGCGACTGTCAGTGTTTCGTGATCGATGCGATGGGCGCGATGATGCGCCACTATGCGGCCAGCGACCTGGCCTTCGTCGCCGGGAGTCTGGTACCGATCGGCGGCCACAACGTTCTGGAGCCGGCGTCGCTTGCCAAGCCGGTTCTGGTGGGGCCCTACACCTTCAACTTCCAGGAAATCACAGCGAGCCTGATCGAAGCCGGTGGCGCGCGGCGCGTGGAATCCGCGCGCGAGCTGGGTGCGGCGGTGCTGGAGCTGCTGCGGGACGCGGCGTTGCGCCAGCGCATGGGCCTGGCCGCGCGCGTGGTGTGCGCGCGCGAACGCGGCGCGGTGCGCCGCACGATGATGCTGATAGAACGGATCTACGCGCGGTCGAACGAAGCGCGTATGCGCTACGTACAGTGACGCTTTGCAAGCGCCTCGCGGAGGCAGGCCGGAAAGTGCAGCGACGCCTCGTTCGCGCCTTACTGCACCGTTTCGCCGCCCGACTGCAACAGCGTGTTCGCTGCCTGCAGGTCCTTCACGTCCAGAGTGCCGGCGGAACTTTTCAGGGTGAGCTGGTTGATGACGAAGGCGTGGCGCGCCTGCGAATAGTTGCTTTGCGCCTGGAACAGGTTCTGCTGGCTGATCAGCACGTCGACGATCGTGCGCGTGCCGACCTCGAAGCCGGCCTGAGTGGCCTCGAGTGCCTTCTGCGCGGAGAGCACCGCCTGTTTCTGCGCCTCCACTTCGCTGATGCCTGCCTCGATCGCGTTGAACGCGCTGCGCGTGTTGCGCACCACGTTGCGGCGATCCTGCTCGAAGATGTCGCCCTGTTCGTCGCGTTGCGCGATCGACTGGCGCACGCGCGACTGGGTCAGCCCGCCCGAGAAAATCGGCACCTGCAGGACCAGCCCGACGATGGTGTCGTTGCGGCCGCTGTTGAAATGCGCGCTGCCGGGCAGGCCGCGACCGCTTTCCTCGCCCCACGCAGGGGAATCCGTGTAGCTCACTTGCGCATTCAACGTCGGCAGGTGGCCTGAGCGCGCGACCGTGACGTTGCGTTCCGATGCGGTGACCTGGTCGCGCTGCGCCTGCAGGGCGGGGTTGGTTTTCACGGCGAGATCGACCCAGGCGTCGATTGAATCCGGCTGGGGCTTGTCGAGCGGCAGGTTGTCGGTGAGCTTGTCGAGCACGCCGACCGGCTTGCCGGTGATCTGCGACAGGGCTTCGCGTGCATCGAACACCGCGTTGCGCGACTGGATCACCTCGGCTGCTGCCGCGTCGTGCTGGGCCTTGGCCGCATCGACGTCGGTGATCGCCGAAAGACCGACATTGAAACGTTGCTGCGCCTGGTCGAGCTGTTTGGAGAGCGCCTGTTCGTTGGCCTGCGCGAAGCGCAATGCGTCCTCGCTGGTCAGCACGTTGAAGTAGGCCGTGGCGGTGCGCAGGATCAGGTCCTGCTCGGCGGCCTGGTACTGCGCGTGGCCGCTGGCCGCCTGCGCGCGGCTGGCGCCCAGCGAAGCAAACTTGCCGAGATCGAAGATCGTCTGATCCAGCGTGGCCTGCTTGCTGAAACCGCGCGTCGACGAGCTGTTGCGGGTCGAGAACACCACGAGATCGCCGTTGTCGTTGATCGTGGGCTCATTGCTGGTGCTGGTGCCGTGTTCATCGGAAAAGTTGCCGCTGGCGCTGATCTGCGGCAACAGCACCGCGCGCGACTGCGCCACGTTTTCCGAGACCGCGCGGCTGGCGGCCTCGGCTTGCTGCAACACCGGGTCGGATTGGCGGGCCTGGCGATAGGCGTCCATCAGGTTCTCGGCGTGCGCAGTTCCGGCACCGAGCCACACGAGCGCCAATGCAAGAGCCACGGGACGCAATTTCATCGCGGATTCCTTGGTTGCAGACTTGTGATCGGTCGTCCGTGATGAGTAGCGAAGCATCCTGCTTCGCCCTGACGCGCTGCGTATTGATGCAGTCACAGCGAAAAACGTTGCATGGGTTCGGCGCCGGCCAGGTACGGCAGGTCGGTTTCGAACAGCCGCTCCTCGCTGAAGTTCCCGTCCGCTTCGCGGCGCAGCAGCAGCGCGCGCATCGCCGGTTCCACCCCGACCACCACGAATATGCGGCCGCCCGGCTTCAGCCATTCGCGAAAAACCTGCGGCACGGCGGCGACCGCGCCGGTCACGGCGATCGCGTCGAAAATCTGCAAAGGCCCGAAATCGCGCAGCGCGTCGGCGTGGACGAATTCGGCGTTGTCGATGCCGGCTTCGCGCAGACGCTCGTGCCCGAGCTGTACCAGATCGGCATGCCGCTCTACGCTCATTACCCGGCGGGCCAGTTTGGCCAGGCACGCCGTGAAGTAGCCCGACCCGGTGCCGATCTCCAGCACGTCCTCGTGCGGCTTCAGGTTCAGCGATTGGAGCACGCGGCCTTCCACGATCGGCTTCATCATCGTTTCGCCGTGCGCGATCGGCAGCGCCAGATCCGCGTAGGCCAGTGCGCGGTACGCCGGCGTGACGAACGACTCGCGCGGCAATTCGGCCAGCGTTTCCAGCACGCGCGCGTCGAGCACTTCCCAGGTGCGCACCTGGTTCTCGACCATGTTGCGGCGCGCCCGCCGCAAATCAAAATGTTCGAGATCGATCGATTGGCTGTGGGTCATGGTTTGCATGGATTCGGAACAAAGAACGAAAAGGATAATGGAACGTGCGCGACCACGCCCGCAATGTCCGTTGCGCGCAGCCGCTCCATCAAATGCCGGAAGTCATCGCGCATCCATGACTCAGGTCATGCTCGCACGCCGGTGATTTCAGCAAGGCGCATGCCAATGCGTGAGCATCGACGAAGGGCGCCACTGCGCCGATGTCGTTGCGGCGATGCTGTCCGCGGACAGGGATCGGACGACCACGGGCTCCCTGGCGGGAAGCGCCACGGTTCCGGCATCCCGGCTTTCCAGGGGGTCCGACCTTGGAAAATCTGAACTTGGCCGTATAATTATAGGCGTAGGCTCAGGCGGACGCACCGAAAGCATTCGCGCGCCGCCCAACTCGATCTCTCCTCCACTGCATGAATCCCGATTGACATGGCTGCTGTCACTGCCCGCACGACCGGCCCGGGCCGGCCCAAGGACATGGAGAAGCGCGCCGCGATACTCGATGCGGCCAAGCGCTTGTTCCCGCAGCACGGCTATGAGGGGACCAGCATGGATGCCGTGGCGGCCGAAGCGGGTGTTTCCAAGCTCACCGTGTACAGCCATTTCGGCGACAAGGATTCGCTGTTCCGCGAGGCGCTGCGCGAGCGCTGCCGGCAGGCGCTGCCCGACAGCCTGTTCGAGGCCGCGCAGGCCGACAGCTTGCGCGAAGGCATGCTTCGAATCGCGCGCGCGCACGCCAGCGCCGTCACCGACCCGGAAGCGATCGGCACCTGGCGCGCGATTCTCGGCGATTGCCGGCAAGGCAATCCCAGGCTGGGGCAGTTGATGTGGGAAGAAGGTCCGGCGCGCATGCGCATCAAGGTGGAGCACTTCCTCGAGGTGGCCGCGCATCGCGGCGATCTCGAGATCGCGGATATCGGCCGCGCGGCCAGCCAGTTCCTGGCACTGCTGAAAGGCGACCTGCATTCGATGCGGCTGTTCGGCTGCGCCGGCTGCCAGGATGATTTCGAGCGCGAAGTGATCACGACCGCGGAAGCGGCGGTCGAGATGTTTCTGCGGGCGTACGCCAAGCGTTGATCGCGGTTGCGCATCCGGCGCGGCTTATAATCGACCGATGATCCCGCGACGGAGCGCGTCATGAATGCTGCTGTATCCGAACTGCTGCGCGCCACGCAGGCGCTGAATGCGGATGTGACGCGCCCGATCGCCGGCTCGCGCAAAATATATGTCGAGGCCAGCCGCGCGGCGTCCGGATCAAGCCCGGGGCAGACCCTGCGCGTGCCCATGCGCGAGATCGCGCTGGCCGACACGCCTTCCAGTTTCGGCGCGGAAGCGAACGCGCCGTTCACCGTCTACGACACTTCCGGGCCGTATACCGATCCGGCTTATTCGGTGGACCTGGCTGCGGGCCTGCCCGCCTTGCGTGCGCCGTGGATCGCCGGCCGCGGCGATACCGAACAGCTCGCCGATTTCACCTCGCCGTTCACGCGCCGGCATGCGAACGCGCGCGAGCTTGAGGACGTGCGCTTCCCGACGCTGCCCAGGCCGCGCCGGGCGAAGGCGGGCGCCAACGTCACCCAGATGCACTACGCCCGGCGCGGCATCGTCACGCCGGAAATGGAGTTCGTCGCGATCCGCGAAAACCAGCGGCTGGATGCGCTGCGCGACGCCGGCCTGTCGAAGCAGCATCCGGGTCAGTCGTTCGGGGCCTCGATTCCGCAAACGATCACGCCGGAATTCGTGCGCGACGAGATCGCGCGCGGCCGCGCGATCATCCCCAACAACATCAATCACCCGGAAAGCGAGCCGATGATCATCGGCCGCAATTTCCTGGTGAAGATCAACGCCAACATCGGCAATTCGGCGGTCACCTCGTCCATCGCGGAGGAGGTCGAGAAGATGGTGTGGGCGATCCGCTGGGGCGCCGACACCGTGATGGACCTCTCCACGGGCAAGCACATCCACGAGACGCGCGAATGGATCCTGCGCAACTCGCCGGTGCCGATCGGCACCGTGCCGATCTACCAGGCGCTGGAAAAGGTCGGTGGCATCGCCGAAGACCTCACCTGGGAGCTGTTCCGCGACACGCTGATCGAACAGGCCGAGCAGGGCGTGGATTACTTCACCATCCACGCCGGCGTGCGGCTGCCGTTCGTGCCGCTCACGGCCAAGCGCGTCACCGGCATCGTTTCGCGCGGCGGTTCGATCATGGCCAAGTGGTGCCTGGCGCATCACCGAGAGTCGTTCCTGTACGAACGCTTCGAGGAAATCTGCGAAATCATGAAGGGCTACGACGTCGCTTTTTCGCTCGGCGACGGCTTGCGCCCGGGTTCGATCGCGGACGCCAACGACGAAGCGCAATTCGCCGAGCTGGATACGCTCGGCGAGCTGACCCAGATCGCATGGAAGCACGACGTGCAGACCATGATCGAGGGCCCCGGCCACGTGCCGATGCAATTGATCAAGGAGAACATGGATCGGCAGCTCGACAAGTGCGGCGAGGCGCCGTTCTACACGCTCGGGCCGCTGACCACCGACATCGCGCCAGGCTACGACCACATCACCAGCGCCATCGGCGCGGCGATGATCGGCTGGTTCGGCACCGCGATGCTGTGCTACGTCACGCCCAAGGAACATCTGGGCTTGCCCGACAAGCAGGACGTGCGCGACGGCATCGTCGCCTACAAGATCGCGGCGCACGCGGCGGATCTCGCCAAGGGCCACCCCGGCGCGCAGGCGCGCGACAACGCGTTGTCCAGGGCGCGCTTCGAATTCCGCTGGGACGACCAGTTCAACCTCGGCCTGGATCCGGAGAAGGCCAAGGAATTCCACGACGAGACGCTGCCGAAAGACGCACACAAGTCCGCGCACTTCTGCTCGATGTGCGGCCCGAAGTTCTGCTCGATGAAGATCACCCAGGACGTACGCGACTACGCGCGCGAGCACGGCGTCGATGCATCCGCTGCGTTGGCCGAAGGCATGGAAGAAAAGGCGCGCGAATTCCGCGAGCTCGGTGGCGATGTGTACGGGCCGACTTGATAGGTTGCATCGATCGCAATGATCAAAAGTATGCGTTGGTATCGATCGCTGACATGGCGCTAGACTGTTCGCTGGCGCAAGACACGAACGAAAGGAGTCCTTCAGATGGCTGCCCAGAACAAACCGTTTCTCACCGACATCAAGACCATTCGCGCGCGCGCAAGGGAACACATCAAGCGCGGTGCGGTGACGGACAGCTATACGCTGGACCGTGACACGGTGCTGAAGCTGCTGAACGAAGCGCTTGCGACCGAAATCGTCTGCGTGTTGCGCTACAAGGCGCATTATTTCCTGGCCTCGGGCATCAACGCCAAGAGCGTGGCGGCGGAATTTCTCGAGCACGCCAACGAGGAACAGGCGCACGCGGACATGATCGCCGAGCGCATCACCCAACTGGACGGAAAACCAAATTTCGAGCCGACCGGATTGGCCGCACGCAGCCATGCCGAATTCGTGGTGCCGGAAGATCTGCCGTCGATGATCGAGGAAAATCTGGTCGCCGAGCGCATCGCGATCGACAGCTATCGCGAGATCATCAATTACGTCGGCGATCGCGACACCACCACCAAGCGCCTGCTCGAGGAAGTGCTGGCGCAGGAAGAGGAACACGCCGAGGACATGAAGACGCTGATGGAGGACTTTGGCAAGAAGGGCGAACCGGCCGATCCGCAGCGCGGGAAGAAACGCCGGTAATGAAGAAACGCCGGTAATATTGATTGCCGTGGTGCCAGCAGCCATCCTTGGTACCGCTCTCCATTCGGCATCCTGCCCCATCCTCAGTCGCTGCGCGCGATGCCATTCAAGGCATCGCGCAAGCGCAGCGCCTTCGACCTCGCGGCGATGAACGACCTCGCATCGAATCCATCGCGCAGCACAGAATGGCGGTGGCTGGCGCTTTGGCTGGTCTTGCTGTTGCCATTGGCGTTGACGTTTCCGCCGATCCCGATCGATGAGACGCGCTATCTCACCGCCGCATGGGAAATGTTCAACTCCGGGCAGTGGCTGGTGCCGACCGTCGATGGCGCGTGGTATTCGGACAAGTCGCCGCTGCTGTTCTGGTTGATCGTGTTCGGATGGAAACTGGTCGGCGTGCACACCTGGGTTGCGCGGGTCGGCACGCTGGTCGTATCGCTCGGTATCCTTCTGACGTTGCGGCGGCTCGCGGTGCGATTCGACATCGGCCAGCGCGGCCCGGATGCCGCAATGTGGCTGCTTGCCGGTTGCCTCGGTTTCGTGGTGTTCTCGGCGGCGATCATGTTCGACCTGCTGCTGACGTTGTTCGTGCTGGCTGCACTGCATGCTTTGCTCGATCTCGACCGGCGCAAGTGGGCGCGCGGTGTCGTCGCGCTCGGCATCGCGGTCGGCCTGGGGCTTCTCGCCAAGGGACCCGTGATGCTGCTGCACATCGCGGGCGCGGGCTTGCTCGCGCCGTTCTGGAGCGACACCGCGCGCTCGCTGAAATCGCGGTGGTATGCGGCGCTGCTCGCCGGTTTGCTGATCGGTGTCGCACTCATGGCGTGCTGGGTGATTCCCGCCGCGTTGTACGCGGGCCCGAGTTACTGGCAGCCGCTGCTGGACAAGATCAGTGGCCGCATCACGAACAGTTTTGCGCACAATCGCCCCTGGTGGTGGTACCTGCCGCTGGTGCCGTTGCTCGTGTTGCCGTGGTTGCTCACGTTGCGCGCGCCCCTCGCGGCGTGGAAAGCGATGCCGCGCGAACGGATCGGACGCTTCGTGTTCTGCTGGTGGTTGCCGCCGTTCATGGCGTTCTGCGCGATCAGCGGCAAGCAGATCCATTATTTGTTGCCATTGCTGCCTGCCTGGATGCTGGGCGGGGCGTGGCTGCTGCAACGGGACGGCGCGCGCCTGCGCCCCGGACTGCTCGTGCTCCTCGCGTTGCTGGCAGGTGCGGCAATCGCCGCACTGCCCTGGCAAGCGGCCCATCGTTTCGGCTATTCGCCGCAACCGTGGGCGGCGGTATTCGCGCCGCTCGCCCTGATCATCGCGTTTTGCATCTGGCGCGCGTGGGGTCGCAACGTGCGGTCGCTCGCACTGGCTGCCACCACGCTGATCTCCACGGCGATGCTGGCTTTCGCGTTGTCCTGCCTGCCTGCTCTGGACGTGACGGCGGAGGCGTCGTTCGTCGCTCAGGCGCAACGCGCGCATCTGGCGCTCGTCCACGTGGAAACGTCCAGTGGATTGTTCGGATACGCAGGTCGCCTGCACGAACCCGTGCCGTGGATCCCGAAAACGCAGGTCGGGGCCTGGTGCCGCGCGCATCCCGACGGGATCGTGCTGACCAGCGAGGGGCACGATGAACCGGCAGGCGCGAAGCCGTTCCGTAGCTGGCCTTATCTTCTCAGCGGCAGCAAACGAATCGCCGCATGGCGCGCCGGGGACGTGCTTGCCGCAGCGCGCGCCGGTGCAGATAGCCGATAGACGAAACCCGGCTCGAGCTGTGCCCGCTTTGACCCTGAGGTCGGAAAGACGAGATCGCGAGCAGGATGGTCAGGCTGCGATCCGGGATGATCGCAAAACAAACCTCCATGGTCCGCCGGCGCGGCGCCTCTTCGTTTCGCCAAAGATCCAACGAAACGAAGCTGCGGATCCGGCGCCGGCCCGGCGGTGTCCCACGGTCGTCGCTCCACGGCAAGGAGTTCCCGACGGCTTCCATTACTACGCGCCCTCGCGGCGCAATGCTGCCGATGCGGGGGCAGAATCGGGACAAAATGTGGCAAAACGCGGGCAGGCACTCCGAATCCCTTGCGCCGCGCGGGGTTGAGATGCACGCTGCGTTTCCGGTTCGAACAGGAAACCCTGCATGCCGCGCGCCATCGCCATCGTCGAGGACGAACCGCTGATCCGCGCCAACTACGTGGAGGCACTGTCGCGCTTCGGGTACGAGGTGCGTGGTTATCCCTCGCGCGGCGAGGCGTCGACTGCCTTCGCACAGCGCATGCCGGAACTGGTGATCATCGATATCGGCCTGGGCGACGAGCCGGAGGGCGGTTTCGACCTGTGCCGCGAATTGCGCGCAAAGTCCTCCACGCTGCCGATCATTTTCCTGACCGCGCGCGATTCGGATTTCGACGTGATCTCCGGGTTGCGCCTGGGCGCGGACGATTACCTCTCCAAGGACACCAGCCTGCACCAGCTCGCCGCGCGCATCGGCGCACTGTTCCGCCGCATCGAATCGTTGAAGGCGCCGGCTTCCAGCGAAACCGTGATCGAACACGGTTCGCTGAAGCTGGAATCCGAACGCATGCGCATCACCTGGAACGACCACGACGTGCCATTGACGGTGACGGAGTTCTGGATGGTGCACACGCTGGTGCGCTTTCCCGGTCACGTGAAGAGCCGCGATCAACTGATGCGCGAAGCCGAGCTGGTGGTGGACGACGCGACCATTACCTCGCACATCAAGCGCATCCGCAAGAAATTCATCGCCGTCGATCCGTCTTTCGATTCGATCGAGACGGTGCACGGGGTGGGGTATCGCTGGACGACTTGAATCGGGGACTCGGGATCCGGGATCCGGGACTCGAGAAAGCAGGTTCGCCAGATCGGTTTGGAGTGAAGAGATCGGCGGCAGAACGTCGGCCATTGAAAAGCGGCGTAGTTGCATGTCGAATGCCGCCATGGCCCAGCCGATAGCCGCCTTGTTTTCCGGGTCCCGAGTCCCGAGTCCCGGGTCCCGGCTTTCATGACCCTCCGCCGCAAACTCCTGCTGGTCGCGCTTTCCACGCTGGCCCTGCCCTGGGCGGGCTGGCTGTATGTGCGGCAGATGGAACAGCTGTTGCGGCGTTCGCAGGAGCAGGCGCTGCTGGCGACCGCGTTCGCGCTCAGCCGCGGGCTGGTGGCGGTCGGCGCCAACTTGCCGACGCCCGCGGACGGCTGGTACGTGCAGAACGCGCGTCAGCCGATCGTGGTGGACGGGTACGGCGACGACTGGGCGGCGCTTTCGCCCTGGGTGCAACGACCCTGGTCGGGCGTACGCGTGCAACTGGCGCAGGACGCGGCATGGCTGTACATGCACATCGAGGTCAACGACGCCACGCGCACCCGCGTGGATGCGCAGGACAGCGAGGCCGATGATGCCGATCACGTGGAACTGGTCCTTGCGCGTGGCGCGCAGCGGCGAAGGTTCCTGATCGCGTCCGCCGCGCCCGGAAGTTTTCAGGCGCGTCCGCTGGACGACCGCGTGTCGGGCCTGCCGGACCTGCTCACCGGCCAATGGCAGGAAGATGCGGGCGCCTATCGCATCGAACTGAGGCTGCCGCGCGCGCAGGCGCCCGATCACCTGGGCATCGCGGTATTCGATGCCGATGCGCCCACGCAATTCGATTCGGGTCAGGCTAACATGCGGCCGTTGTATGCATTGTCGCCCGCGTTGTCCAATGACCTGACGCAACTGGCGCCGACCGGCGTGCGGGTACGCTTGTTGAGTGCGGACGGCTGGGTGTTGGCTGCCGGCGGCGCGCTTTCGGACGATCCGCCGCTGCGCAACGATAGCATGGCGTGGTTCGACAACCTGGTGTTCGACCTGCTGATCGCGCCGGCCCTGGAGCACACCGTTGCTCTCCCGGTAAACGTGCCGCGGCTGCAGGAAGCCGACGTGCAGCGCGCACTGGATGGCCGCGCCACGGCCGGTTGGCGCGCCGGTCCGGCGGCGGGCAGCGTGGTGCTGGCCGTGGCGGTACCGCTGGACATGCACGGCGAAACGCGCGGGGCGCTGGTGCTGGAACAATCCAGCCGTGCATTGCCGCTGCTGACCAATCGGGCGCTCCTGGGATTGATGCTGGCCAGCGTCGCGGGCCTGCTGATCGCCGGCGCGTTGCTGTTCGCGTTTGCGACGTGGCTCAGCTTGCGTATCGGCCGATTGCGCGATGCCGCCGAACGCGCGCAGCGCCGCGACGGCGCGCCGATCGTGGCGCTGCCGCTGGTCGAGGACAGCGATGAACTCGGTGACCTCGCGCGCAGCTTTTCACGCCTGCTCGACGCGATCGGGGCCTATACCGAATACCTCCGCACGCTGGCGTCCAAGCTTTCGCACGAACTCAACACGCCGCTGGCGATCGTGAAATCCTCGCTGGACAATCTCGAACACGCCGACCTGCCGGCGCACGCGCAGCCCTATCTCTCCCGCGCGCGCGACGGCGCCGCCCGCCTGGGCACCATCGTGCGCGCGATGTCGGAAGCCAGCCGCATGGAACGCGCGATCGCCTCGGCCGAAGGCGAGGATTTCGACCTCGCACAAGTGGTGCGAGGCTGCGCGGAGGCGTACCGTCCGCTGGCTGCGCCGCGCCAGCTCGAATGCGTGCTGGTTGCTTCGACCCTGCCGCTGCACGGCGCGCCGGAGCTGGTCGCACAGGCGCTGGACAAGTTGTTCGACAACGCACTGTCGTTCGCACCGGAACAAGGCTGGATCCGCATCTCCCTCGATACGCTGGAAGATGAAGGCGCGCAGATCACGGTTGCCAACAGCGGACCACGCCTGCC
>DASXWZ010000211.1:0-5738 GCA_036503375.1 Rhodanobacteraceae bacterium
CGAGCTGTACGCCGGCGAGGCTGCGCTGCGCCGACAGCGAGGACTCGCCCAGCGCCTGCTGCTGCGGTTTCAGGCCGTGCATGCTGGCGCAAGCGGCCAGCAGCGCGGCGGCAGCGAAGGCGGCGAAGGTTGCGCGGACGCGCGCGGGAAGGTGGGTGTGCATGAAGCGTCGATCCGTCGTTGTTCTTGTGGACGTTTCGCGTGGCGATTGCGTGACCGGTCAGGCCGGCTGGCGCAGGTTCTCGAGCACGCGATTCAGCAATGTCTGCAGTTGGGTACGTTCCTTGTCCGTGCTGTGGTCCAGTGCACGTTGCGCCACGCGCTCGCCGCAGGCGTTGATGCGTTTCCACAACGTGCGGCCGGACGGGGTGAGTTCAATGCGCAGCGCGCGGCGATCGGCCGGATCGGGCACGCGGCGCAGATAGTTCTGCTGCTCCAGCTTGTCCAGCAGGCGCGTCAGTGCGCCGGGATTGTGGTGCAGCAGGCGCGCCAGCTCGCCCGGCGTCATCGGACCTTCCGTGCCGAGCTTCTTGAGCGCCACGTACTGGGTGAAGCCCAGCTCAAAGCCTTGGCGCGTCAGCTCCTGCTCGATGTTGGCGTGCAGCTCATTGCGGATGCGGCCGATCAGGCTGCACAACTGGAACGGGGTGGTGGCGGGGTTCACCGACATCCGCACAGTATATAGCCGCAGCAATAGTTGTCAAGGCAATTATTTATCGGGAAACGGAATGGCGGCGTTCAGGGATCCGCGGACCACCTCTGCACTAGAGGGGCTCTTTGCGCCCCCGCCCGAATGCGCTCCGGGCTCTAGATCCCCGCGTACCACTCGTAGCCCTGGTCTTCCCAGTAGCCGCCGTTGCCGTCGCCGATGTCATCCAGCGAGGCGGCGAGTTCGATCGCGGAGACGTATTTCGCCTGCTTGTAGCCGAGCTGGCGCTCGATGCGCGCGCGCAGAGGTGCGCCATTGGCGATCGGCAGTGGCCGGTCGTTCAACTCGTAGGCGAGCAGGGTTTGCGGGTGGTGTGCATCATCTAAGCCGATGCTCTCGTAATAGGGAGTGCCGCCTTCCTCGCCGCCGTCCTGCATGCGGTCGAAGCAATGGAACACCACGAAGCGGGCGTCGCTGCGCGGCTGCGCCTGTTCCAGCACGCGCGACAACTGCACACCTTTCCACTTGCCGATCACGCTCCAGCCTTCCACGCAGTCGTGGCGGGTGATCTGCGTGCGCGAGGGGAGCGCATGCAGCTGCTCCAGCGAGAGCGACAGCGGATGCGCGACCAGTCCACCGACCTGCAACTTGTAGTCGCGGAACCGGTTCGCCGCAAGCGCGCGATATTCGCTCGTCTGGGGATTGGTGCTGCCGTTGGCGCGGAACACCGGCGAGATGTCGGCTTCGGTGTACTCGCGTGCCAATGCGTTGCGCGTGAGCGCGCGTTGCGCGGCATGCGACAGGGTTTCGGCCTTGGCTAGAACGTTCGGCGCCCATTCGGTTTGCGACAACCGGTCGCAGCCGGCCAGCAGGCCCGCGCCCATCGCGGCCAACGCTGTGCGCAGGAAGTGGCGGCGATCAGTGCTCATCGTTTTTCTCTTCCTGGACCGCGAAACGCCCCGTGACGATCGAACGCAGTTCATTGCTAGCGCCGCTCACCAGCACCTCGAAAATGTGGATCAGGAAAAATGCGACGAAGCCCCAGGCCAGGATGAAATGAATCGTGCGCGCGGATTGCCGGCCGCCGACCAGATCCACCAGCCAGCCCAGCACCGAATCCATGCGCGGCGACATCGCCAGGCCCATCAGCACGATCAGCGGACCGAAGCCGAAGATCACGATCAGGTACGTGAGTTTCTGCAGCACGTTGTAGCGCGCCGCGGCTTCGCCTTTCGGGTGCCGCAGCAGTGCGTGATCGATGATGGAGCGACCGATGCCGCGCCAGTCTGTTTTCGTCGGCAGCAGATCCTTGCGGAAATGCCGGCCGATCAGCGCATAGGCAGCGAAGCAGATGCCGTTGATCACGAACAGCCACGCGAAAAAGAAATGCCAGCGTCGGCCCATCGACAGCCATTGCGGTCCGGGGATCGTCATCCACGACGGAAAACCGCGCATCATTTGCCGCCCATCCATGTTCGAGATGCCGAACACGCCGGTGGTGTCGAACCTGTGCGGACCGATCGTGGTGACGCCGCGCCACTGGCCGTGCGCGTCACGCCGCGCGCCCATCGCGAGCAGCGGTTTGTCGAAGGTCGATTTCTGCCCCCAGTACAGAGCAGGATGCGCATTGAAAATCTGCAGGCCGCTGCCGAGCAGCACCAGCAGGCAGATCGCGTTGATCCAGTGCATGATCCGCACCGGCAGGCGGTGGCGGTAGATCACGCGCACGCGATTCGTCACCCGCGGCGGCGGCTTGAGCCCGCCTTCGGGCGGCGCGGCATCGTTCGGCATGGCGATGTCGTCTGTCGTCTGCATGGATCGTCCCCGCTGCGCGCGAGCTTACTCCGAATGCAGACCGGGGAAAGATAGGCTGAATTTCAGCGCGACGCGCGTTCGCCTTGAGCGCGGGGCCGCCAAGGCGGAGCCGAAAGGCGCTTCGACTTCCTCGCCCTTCAAAGCGCGGCCATCCATGGCCGCTTCCCGCGTGCGCTCGCAAACTTTGCGAGCTACGCTCAGCGCGAAGGGCAGAAGGAGGACGCACATGCAAATCCATGACAAGCGCCTCGTCGTTACCGGCGCGTTCGGTGCGCTGGGTACCGCGGTAGTGCAAGCGGCGCTGCAAGCCGGCGCCCACGTAGCGGCGGTGGACCGCGCGGATGCGCCGCCGGCCGGCGTCGATCTCGGCGAGGCTCACCGTTTCGGCGGCGTGGACCTGGCCGACGCGTCTTCCGCGAAGAAGACCGTCGATGAGGCCGTGAGCGCTCTCGGCGGACTGGACGCTTTGATCAATATCGCCGGCACGTTTCGCTGGGAAACGCTGGCCGAAGGCAAGCTGGAAACCTGGGACTTTCTCTATCGCATCAACCTGCGCACGGCGGTCGCAGCCTCGCAGGCCGCGCTTGCGCATCTGCGCGCGGGCGGGCGCATCGTCAATGTCGGCGCGCTGTCCGCGCTGAAGGCCGGCGCCGGCGTGGGCGCGTACACCGCGTCCAAATCCGGGGTGATGCGTTTCACCGAAGCATTGGCCGAGGAACTGAAGGAACGCGACATCACCGTCAACGCCGTGCTGCCTTCGATCATTGATACAGAGCCCAACCGAACCGACATGCCGAAAGCCGATTTCGATCGTTGGGTGAAGCCGCAGCAACTCGCGGACGTGATCCTGTTCCTGGTTTCCGATCGGGCTTCGGCGATCACCGGCGCCCTGATTCCGGTGGTGGGGCGCGTTTGACCGCCTTGCTCGCGCAGCACTTCGCGCGCACAGCTCCCGCTCAAAATTGCTGTGTTTTCGACTTGCCGGATGTCGGCGGCGTCCAGCTTCTCGGCGGTTCGTGCGAGCTCGCGCCGGAATTCGAACGGTTTTCGTAGTGCGGCGTGAAATGCGGAGCGCCGGCCTGCGGTCGCATAGCCTGCCCGCCTGGCTGCGTCATCGTGCTCCAGTGCGGAACGCGCGGGTGATCGGGGATACGTGAAGGCTGCTTGTCCGGCCAGCGCTGCACCGCCGGATCGACGTGCGCATCGTAACCACCATGATCGCCATGATCATCCCAATCGTGATCGCCGTGGTGGTGGTGATGTCCGTGGTCGTAGTAGTAACCGTTGTAACCGTAATATCCGTAGGGATAGTTGCCCCAGGCGTAGTAGCCCGGATAGCCGTAGCCCACGCCGACCCCGATGCTGACGCCGGCGGGATAGCAGCAGCCGTCATAGTAGTCCGAGTAATAACCACCGGCGCTGTCGTAGTAGCCGCCGGTGTAGTACCCGCCGTCGTAATACCCGCCGGTATCGGCGTATCCGGGGCGCACATAGTCGTCTCCCGGCGCGACGCAGCCGCCCAGCGCCAGCAGGCTGGCAGCCACCAAAGACAGTTTCAGGTTCATGGCGCACCCTCCGGTGCCGACATGGCCTTGAACATACGCCTGTCAATGTTAAAGGTGGCTTATTCCGGACGAAGATGGCTACCTACTGGGTCCCGTGTCGTCGCACGTCCCTGTGCTGCACGGGGTGACGCCATCCTGGCGTCACTTCACATACGTCGAAAACAAGTCATGTATCCGACGGTATTCGTCGTACCACGAATCGGCGTGTTCGAAGCCGTGGCGTTCCATCGGATACAGCGAGATCCAGAAGTTGTCTTTGTGCAGTTCGATGAATTTCTGGTACAGCCGCACAGAATCCTGCGCCAGTACGTTGTCGTCGATCAGTCCGTGCTGGATCAGCAGCGGGTCGCGCAGGTTCTGCGCGAATTCGATCGGCGATGAGGTCTTGTAGGCCTCCGGGTCGATCTGCGGAGCATTGAGGATGTCGGCGGTGTAGCCGTCGTTGTAGAGCATCCAGTCGCTGACCGGCCGCAGCGCGGCGCCGGCCGCGAACTCGCCCGGCGCGCGCAGCAACGCCATCTCGGTCATGAAGCCGCCGTACGAGCCGCCGTAGATCCCGACGCGCTTCGGATCGACCGCATGGTTCTTCACCAGCCAGGCCTTGCCGTCGAGCAGGTCTTCCAGTTCCGGGTGGCCCATGTGGTGGTAGATCGCATCGCGCCAGTCGCGCCCGTAGCCTTCCGAAGCGCGGTAATCCATGTCGATCACCACATAGCCTTCCTGCAACAAAAGATTGTTGAACATCTGCTCGCGGAAGTAGTACGACCAATTCTTCGACACATCCTGCAGGTAACCCGCGCCGTGCACGAAGATCACCGCGGGATGTTTGTGCGAAGTGTCGTAATTCGCCGGTTCGTAGTACTTGGCCCAGATGCCGAAATGGCCGTGACTGCTCGGCACCCGCACGAATTGCGGATCGGTCCAGTGCATCGCCTTGTACGCGGCGGTGCGCGTGTCGGTGAGTTCGCGCGCGTTGGAGCCGTCCGCATCCACCAGTGCCAGCTGCGGCGGGATGTAAGCGGACGAATGCAGCACCAGCAATTTCGTTCCGTCGGGCGACAGATCGAAATCGTCCATGCCTTGGTAATGCGTCACCTGCTGCAACTCGCCGCCCGACACCGGCAGACGATAAACGTCATACGCATACCGCGCCTGCTTGTTGGCGCGCAGATAGAACCACTTGCCATCCGGAGACAATTCCGGCCGCGAAACTTCGTAGCCGGTGCCGGTCAGCGCGTGGGCCTTGCCGTCGAGCGGCTTCACGTACAACTGGGCCCAGCCGGATTGTTCCGACTCGAACCACAGTGTGCGATCGTCCTGCAGCCAGCCGAGTTCGTTGAAGTTCCAATTGATCCAGGCCGGATCGGTCAGCCGGTGTTGCGTCACCAGTTTGTGATCCGCGAAATCGATCGTCTCGATCCAACGATCCTTGTTGTCGTTGGCGCGCAATTCCAGCGCGACGTTGTTGCCATCATCGCTCCAGGCGATGCCGGGCGGACCCTCTGCATTCGCGCCGGTGTTGATCACCTGCACCGCCCGTGTTTTCGGCGCCTGTAATTGCCTGGCCTCGTCGTCGTGGCCGCCTTTCTTCAGGGCCACGATAGCCTTGTCGCGCAAGGCTTTCAGCGGATCGTCGTGGATGCCGGGCACGCCATCGAGTGACAACGGATACTGCTTGTGCGTGCGCAAATCCAGCAACAGCAGCGATT
>DASXWZ010000212.1:0-4739 GCA_036503375.1 Rhodanobacteraceae bacterium
TCGACCAGGCCGCGCAGCACCGCGGCGCGCCGTTCATCGGAAATCGCGAACGAGAAATCGTTCTTGCTGCTCATCTCCGCCATCGTCACTCCCATGATGTCGGCGACGGGGCTGGTCATGCCCGCGTGGAACCGCGGATTCTGTCTGAGGATCGCCGCCAGCAGCGTACTGCCCGAGCGAGGCAGTCCGGAAATGAAATGAAATGTCCTCGATGGCTTCGCGGAGTCCTGTGCGGCGGGCATGCCTGCGCTCCTCTCGATGATGATTCGATCGACCCGCCCTCATGAGCGGGGCAGCCTGCAGGATCGTTCCCGCAGATGTTACGCGGCTTCGGAGACCGCCGGTCGCCGCGAGAAATGCGGCTATGGCGCGGGCCCCGTCGAAGCGCGAATGCGTATTTCGTAGTCGAGTTCGACCATGCCCGCTTCGCCCCGGCCGAGCACGAGTCGCAACAGTTCGCCGGTGGCACGGCGCGCCATCTCCTGTACCGGCTGATGGATGGTCGTCAAGGGTGGCCACACCTGCGTCGCGAGGGTGGTGTCGTCGAAGCCGCAAACGGAAATGTCGCCGGGTACCGACAGCCCCGCCTCCGAGGCGGCCCATATGGTACCGAGCGCCATGTCGTCATCGCCCGCGAAAACCGCGGTCGGGCGCTGCCGCAGCCCCAGCAGCTTGCGCGCGGCAGCAACACCCGATTCGAAGGAGAATCTGCCGGGAACCATGTACGCGGGGTTTTCCGTCAAGCCGGCGCGCTCCAAGCCATCGCGATAACCGGCCAGGCGCCACACTCCGGCGCCGTGTTCCAGGTCGCCCACGATGTGCGCGATGCGCGTGTGCCCGAGCGAAACCAGGTGCGCCACCATCGCGGCTGCGGCTTCGCGTTCCCGCAGGATCACTCCGACGCATTTCTCCGGATGGCGCGGCGAGATCGAAGCGAACGGAACACCGCTCTTGCGAAGGCTCTTCAGCAGCGGCGCGTGGTCGGTGATGGGAGGCGTCAGGATCAACCCGTCCGGCCGATGCCGCGTCAGGATGTCGTCCACCCGCTCCACGAAATCGGGCGAAGCCGAAACCAGCGGCTGCACCATCATGCTGTAGTGCTGCGCCTCGCACGCGTCGAGTACGCCGGCCTGCACTTCCATGATGTAGCTGGGCGAGCGGTTGTCGTACAGGAGACCGACCATGAAGGAACGATTGGTCGCGAGGCTGCGCGCGGAAGTCAGCGGGCGATATTTGAGCGCGGCGATAGCATCCAGAACCTGCTTGCGCGTGGACTCGCGCACGTTCGGCTCGTTGTTGACCACCCGCGAGACGGTCTTGCGCGACGTTTTCGCCACGCGGGCCACGTCGCTGATGTTGGCGCGCTTCATGAGCGTTCTTGTCGGCGAAGTTTCAGTGCGCGCCGGTCGCGGACGCGCCCGGCACCTGCTGGACCGGAATGTTCCACCCGCTCACTTCGACGATCGGTGCCGTGATTCCCTTCGCGGCATAGCGCGCGGTGATGGTCAATGATTCGCCGGGCCACAGCGTGACGTCGTTGTCGCTCCACAGAATCGGCAATGCGAGCTCGCCCTGCGCCGATTGGCGGATGGACAGATGCTGGAACAAGCCCACCGCCTTCGACGATTCCGGCACGGTGAGCGTGACAGTGGTGACATTTTCGTCGCCGTCGCGCCGCGTCGTGGCGTGCGCGTCGCTGGTGGCGGCGGGCAAGGACTGCAGTGCGGTCAGGTCGGCGTACTGGGTGACCGGCGTCATGTACCAGTTCGAATTTTTCCAGTCGAGTACGTCCTCCCGCGTCGAGAGCCAGTAGACGTTGCGGCTGACGGGTTCGCCATCATGAGACGTGAGGTCCAATTCGATGAAGTACGTCGGCGACAATCCGGAAATCGCCGGAAGCTTCGTCACGGTCAGCGTGCGGTTGCCCGGAAGATCGAGGCCGGCGAACGACTTGTCGTAACGCACGCTGCCATCCAGGTTGCGCACCCGCACCCTCGCCCGCAGATCATGCGCATCGGTGAGCGTGTGGTTGACCAGCACGATCGCGCCGTCGTCATACGAATACTGGATGTGCAGCGGCTCGTTGGCCTTCTTGGCACCGAAATACGCGCCCGCCGGATTCATGTACCAGTCGTAGAGATGCCAATGCAGCGACGGCCACGCATTGTTGAGCATCCAGTAGATGACGCCCGTGGAGGGATTGGCCGAATCCATGTGCGCATTGAAGGCCTCGAACTGCGCGCGCACGTTGTCGTAGTTGTCGAGCTGGGCCTTCTGTACGTAATCGGCGAGATCCCTGGGCGGTCCGTCGCGCTTGGTGAGCGCGTTGTCGAACGGCTCCAGCGTCGCGAACGGCGACCACGACGCCGTCGCGTGGTATTGCCGGACCTTCGGGTATTTCCACAGCGCTTCCTGCGACAGCGGCGACAACATGCGCTCTACATCTTCCAGGCGCGGAATGTCGGCGCCCGCGCTCACTTCGGAATCGAATCCGAACGCGCCGCCCAGCTTGTCGGCGTACCAGTACGACGGCGGTATCCATGCATAGGGCCCCGCCATCTTCATGCCGGACGGACCCGCCGCCGCGCTGGCCTGATCGACCGCGGCGGAGACGATGGGCGTATTCCAATCCGCCGCATGCAGCGTATCGACATACATCTTTGCAATCGCCGGCGGCGGCGCGTTGTCGCTGCCGATCAGGAAGCCGATCACCGAAGGATGGTTCCGTAGCAGCCGCGCTTCGCTCGCCATCGACGCCTGCGCGATCTTCATGTCCGCGTCGTCCCACGGCTCGCCGCCCGTCTTTGCCGCGGACTCCCATTTGTCGCAACACTCCCAGCCCGGCAGGATCATGATGCCATTGCGATCGGCGAGGTCGTAGAAGTGCTGGTCTTCGAGCTTGCCTTCGCTGCGGATCGCGTTGAGTCCCATGTTGCGGACGTAACTGAACTCGGCCTCCATGCGCCCGGGAATCTCGCGCAGGAACATGTCCGGCGCCCAGCCGCCGCCGCGGATCAGCACCGGCTTGCCGTTGATGAAGAACTGCACGTAACCCTGCTTCGTCAGCTTCGAAGTTGCACTGCGGATGCCGAACGTGGTCGCGGCGCGATCGGATTCCGCGCCGTCCACCGACGCGGTGAGCTTCAGGTCATACAGCGGATGGTCGCCCATCCCGATCGGCCACCAGACCTTCGGGTGATCCAGCACGAGGGCCGGATCGGTCTTGGGCGAAAACGCAACGGTTTGCATCTGCCCTGCTCCCAGGTGAATCTTCTGCTGCATCGAAACGCCTGCCACGTTTCCGCTGATTTCGGTGTCGTGCGGAACGCTGTCGAGATTGATCGCATCCACCTTTACCGTCAGCGCCGCTCGCGAAAGATCCGGCAACGAAAGATCCGTGGTGACCGAAGGAAAACGCAACTCGACCGGCCCGGTCTCGACGATATCGACGCCGCGCCACGGACCCATGTTGTTGTCCGGCGGTTCGGGATTCCAGTCCACCCAGCCCATCAGGAAATCCGTCTGCGGATCGCCCGGGTGCACGCGCAAGGCCAGCGTGTTCACGCCCTCGTGCACCCAGCGCGTGACGTCGAACTCGTGCACGGGATACGCGCCCATAACGGCCGTGTGATCGGCAATCTCGTGTCCGTTGATCCAGATATCCGCGCTGGCGATCATGCCGTTGCTGCGCAGCAGTGTGTGCGTTCCGGCCGGCGTTTTTGCCAGCGTGAATTGCGCGCGATACCACCACGGGATCACGAAGCGATGATGTCCGGCATCCGGCACTTCCACCGCGCGCAGGTTGTCGTCGTAAAACACGTCCCGGTATTTGCCGTTTTCCAGCAAGCCCGCCATCACGGTCGCGCGGCCGCTCACCGGATACCAACCCTTGGTCGAAAAATCCGCGCCGGATATTTCCGCCCCGCCCTGCTGCGCCTTGGCGCTCGACTGGATTTCCCAATGATCGATGGTGGTCACGTGACCAGCGCCGTTTTCCATGCGAATCGGCTCCGCAGCGCTGGCAGCGAGTGTCAAAGATACGGCGATGATCGCCAGTGCCACCCAAAGGCCTTCCAGTTTCTTTTGCATGGCTTCAGCGTTCCCCGAGATAGTCTTCCCGTATTTCCACCGGCGCGAACGGCCAGGACTTGTTGACCTTGGCCCACACCACGAACACCACCAGCCCGGCGACGATCCACGCGCCGGACAGGATCAGCGACAACCTCGAAGCCGACACGTAAACGTAGATCCATCCGAGCATCGCGACGATGCACGGCAGCGGATACAGCCATTGCCGGTACGGCCGAGGCAGATCCGGTTGCCGCTTCCGCAGCACCACCAGCGCAACGATCTGCGCCGCCGACTGCACGATGATCGTGGCTGCCAGCAGCATGTTGATGACTTCGGTCAGGTCGAAGAACGTCCCCGCCACCATCACCACGCCCATCGTGAGCAAGGCCACGTGCGGAAAGCCGTGCCGGGCGTGCAGCCGTCCGAATGCCGAGAGGAAAACCCCCTCGTGCGCGGCCTGATAAGGCACTCGCGAGCCGCCGAGCAGACCGGCGAACACCGAAGCGAATGCAGTCACGATGATCAGGATGGTCATCACCGCCGCCGCGAAATGCCCCCAGCTGTGCTCGACCACCAGCGACGCGATCGACTTCGACGTTGCGACTTCCTGCCAAGGCACCACGCCCAGCACGCTGATGTTGAGGGCGAGATAGACGAACATCATGGCG
>DASXWZ010000213.1:0-7831 GCA_036503375.1 Rhodanobacteraceae bacterium
CCTCACGCTTTATTTCACCAACGGTACCGATCTGGACACCGCGGCGGTGCAGACGCAGAACGCCGTCAACGCCGCCACGCCGCGCCTGCCCGCGGCGGTCAACAACCTCGGCGTCACCGTGCGCAAGTCCGGCACGGGATTCCTCGAGATCATAGCGCTGCAATCGAAAGACGGCAGCATGAACACGATGGCGCTCAACAACATGATCGCCTCGCAATTGATCGATCCGATCTCGCGCGTGGAAGGCGTCGGTTCGGTCAACCAGTTCGGCTCCGAATTCGCCATGCGGATCTGGCTCGATCCGCTGAAACTGCAAGGCTACAAGCTGACCGCCAGCGACGCGCTGAACGCGGTGCGCGCGCAGAACGTGATGTTCTCGGCCGGTTCGATCGGCGCGCAGCCGACGGTGCCCGGCCAGGGCATCACGGCAACGGTTTCCGCGGAATCGAGCTTCAGCACGCCCGAGCAGTTCGGCAACATCATCCTGCGCGCGAATCCCGACGGCAGCGTGGTGCGGCTCGGCGATGTCGCGCGCGTGGAACTGGGCTCCTACTCTTACGGCAACTTCTCGCGGCTGGACGGCAAGCCGGTCGCCGCATTCGGCGTCTCGCTGTTGCCGGGCGCGAACGCGCTGACGGTGGCGAAAGCCGTCAGCGAGAAGATGGATCAACTCGCGAAGAACTTCCCGTCGGGCGTGGTCTGGTCGATCCCGGTAGACACCACCGGCTTCGTCAAGGTCTCGATCATCGAAGTGGTGAAGACGCTGGGCGAAGCGATCGTGCTGGTCTTCATCGTGATGCTGCTGTTCCTGCAGAACCTGCGCGCCACGCTGATCCCGACGTTGGTGGTGCCGGTGGCATTGACCGGCGCCTTCATCGGCATGTACGCATTCGGTTTCTCGATCAACGTGCTGAGCCTGTTCGGCCTAGTGCTGGCGATCGGCATCGTCGTGGACGATGCGATCGTGGTGGTGGAGAACGTCGAGCGCATCATGCGCGAGGAAGGGCTGCCGCCGAAGGAAGCCACGCGCAAGGGCATGGTGCAGATCACCGGCGCGGTGATCGCAGTGACCACGGTGCTGGCCTCGGTGTTCATCCCCGCGGCGCTGATGCCGGGCAGCGTCGGCGCGATCTATCGCCAGTTCGCGATGACCATCGCAGTGTCGATGGCATTGTCCGCACTGATGGCACTGTCGTTCACGCCGGCGCTGTGCGCCAGCCTGCTTCGCCCGGAGCACGAACACACCAACTGGTTCCTGCGCAAGTTCAACAATGGCTACGAGGGCATGGCGCGGCACTACATCTCGCGCCTGGGCAAGGCCATCCATCACACGCCGCGCTGGATGGTCGGCTATTTCGCCGCGGTGCTCGTCGCCGGCCTGCTCCTGTGGCATCTGCCTTCCAGCTTCGTGCCGGAGGAAGACCAGGGCGAAGTCTTCGTCACCGTGCAATTGCCGCCGGGCGCGACGATGGATCGCACCAGCGCGGTGATCCGGCAGGTGGAAAAGATCGTGGTCGGCGATGCCGACGTCGCCAATGCCTTCACCGTCGGCGGCTTCAGCTTCCTCGGCAACGGCGACAACGTCGGCATGGCCTTCGTGCACCTGAAGGACTGGGGCGAACGCGAGCACACCGCCAACGAACTGATCGGAATCCTCAACCGGAAGTTCTCGAAAATCCGCGAGGCGCAGGTCGTCGCGCTCAATCGCCCGGTGATCCGCGGCCTCGGCCAGTTCGCCGGTTTCGACTTCGAACTGGAGGATCGCTCGGGGTTGGGACACGACGCCCTGGTCGCCGCGCGCGACAAGCTGATCGCCGAAGCCGCGAAGGACAAGCGCCTGCAGAACGTGCGCACCAACGGGCTGGAAGACGCGCCCACGCTGGACATGAAAGTGGATCGCGTGCAGGCGCAATCGATGGGGCTGTCGGTCAGCGACGTGTACAACGCGATCCAGTTGATGCTCTCGCCGGTGTACGCCAACGACTTCTATTACCAGGGCCGCGTGCTGCGCGTGGAGATGCAGGCCGATGCGCCGTACCGCATGGCACCGGAAGACATCGGCAATTTCTATACGCTCTCGTCGAACGGCGCGATGGTGCCGCTGTCGAGCGTGGTGTCGACGAAGTGGACGATCGCGCCGCCGGAACTGGATCGCTACAACGGTTTCGGTTCGATCGCGCTCACCGGCACGCCGGGGCCGGGTTACAGCTCGGGTGATGCGATCACCGCGATGCAGGAACTGGTGGCGAAGTACCTGCCCAACAGCATCGGCTACGAATGGTCGGGACAGTCGTTGCAGGAAATCATCTCCGGCGCGCAGGCGCCGATGCTGTTCGGCCTGTCGATCATCGTGGTGTTCCTGTGCCTCGCCGCGCTGTACGAAAGCTGGTCGATCCCGGTGGCGGTGCTGCTGGTGGTGCCGTTGGGCGTGCTGGGCGCCGCCGCGCTCACCAGCATCCGAGGCCTGCAGGATGACGTCTACTTCAAGATCGGGCTGATCGCGATCATCGGCCTGTCGGCCAAAAACGCGATCCTGATCGTCGCTTTCGCGGTGGACATGCAGAAGCAGGGTATGGGTCTGTTGAAGGCGACGCTGGAAGCCTGCCGCATCCGCTTGCGCCCGATCCTGATGACCTCTATCGCCTTCATCCTCGGCGTGCTGCCGCTGGCGATTTCCACCGGCGCCGGCGCGAACAGCCGCCACGCGATCGGCACCGGCGTGATCGGCGGCATGCTCGGCGCCACCGTGCTGGGCCTGCTGCTGGTGCCGGTGTTTTATGTGGTGGTGAGGAGGTTATTGGGCGATCGTTCCGACGGTACGGAAAACGATTCCGTTACCTGACCGCGCTTTTGCTCGTCATTCCGGCGAAAGCCGCCATCCAGTGACTTTATCGCCCCAAACTGCGCTATTGCGTACGATGTTTCGACATCCGTGTCTTTTTCCGCTCGCCTCCCGGGCGAGCGGGCTACTTTTGTTTCGGCAAAAGTAGCCAAAACCATGGCGCCGGCATGACGGTCTCGCCAACGTCCGGTTGGCTCGACTGCCCTGCGCTTCTCGCCGCGCGCGCGCCGGCGCGAACTCGCACGTCCCTGTGCTCGGACGTCGCGCCTTTCCCGCGCGCCCGGCTGCGATGCTCGGCGTCATGCGACGGCGCTGAAAGCTCCCTCAACACGGCCATCCATGGCCTGCTTTTGTAAGTTGGCCGAGCGTACCGCTCGACTCAGCTTTGCAAGTTGCCGCTTTGTAGGCCCGGATGGAGTGCAGCGGAATCCGGGAACTTAATTGCAAAAATCTTCCCGGATTCCGGCGCTACGCGCCTCCATCCGGGCTACGCTTGCTGGGTTGAGCACAGCGAAACCCAACTTATGCGAATTAAATTGGAAGACAACCCACCACAAATAATTTATTCGGATCAAAGGCGAATGGTTTCGTGCATTTATGCACGACAAAATCTGGCTTGAATTCCGGTTGACCAGATTTATTGCTCGTGTAGAAAAATGTATACCGAGTTCCGTGGGCGTCTCTCGCGATACCCTCCCACACGCCCGAATCTGTTCCCTCCAACTGCAGCGCAAGCCAGAAAGATTTCTTGTCTGAGTCTGCTCTTCTGGCACACGCCCACGCAGCATCGAAGTCCCATTTAGCTCTGACCAGTCCGCACGGAATTGCTGTGTCGCCTGCAAGCTCCGCCATTTTTGAAACGATCGCTGCCTCGCTTCGACTTTCGTTTTGTGCCCGACCAGCCACAATCGGCGACAGTATTCCGAGTAGCACAAAATAAACGGCTCGCATGATCACACAATCCCCAACTCCAGCGCCTTCAGCACAGCCCGCGTGCGATCGCGCACGCCGAGTTTGGAGAGGATGTTGGATACGTGGTTTTTGACGGTGCCTTCGGCCACGCCCAGCGAATTGGCGATTTCCTTGTTGCTGTAACCGCCGGACATCAGGCGCAGGATTTCGGTCTCGCGCTCGGTCAGCGGATCGGGTTGTTCCAGGCTGGTGAACTGGTTCTGCATGCGGCCGATGCCGGCGAGCAGCCTTTGCGTGACCATCGGCGCGATCAGCGAACCACCGGCGGCCACGGTCTTCACCGCTTCCACCAGTTGCTCCAGCGAAACATCTTTCAACAGATATCCGCGCGCGCCGGCTTTCAGTCCGGCCAGCACAAGCTGGTCGTCGTCGAAGGTGGTGAGGATGATCGTCTGCGGCACCGCGCCCTTCGCAGCGAAGGCATTGAGCACGTCCAGCCCGCTCTTGCCGGGCATGCGCATGTCCAGCAGTACCACGTCGGGGTTGAGTTGGGGAATCGTCTCCAGAGCCTGAGTGCCGTCCACGCATTCGGCGACCACGCGGATCTCGGCCGACAATTCGAGCAGCGAACGGATGCCTTGTCTTACAAGGTTTTGATCGTCAACGAGACATACGGAAATCATCCGCCTGATCCCCAATGCAAATGTGCGAAAGCGGCTTCGATTTTTGATACGGCAGGCAGCCGTCCGTGGTGCGCCTCCCGATCGGCGTCCCTGCCCCTCGTCCGCGCATGTCATGCCATTCAAGGCATGACATAAAACGCGCGGACTCGAGCTCAGCCATTGCACGCGATGCCTTTGGGCATCGCGTAAACGCAATGGCTTCGACCAAACACACCGAGATCATTCAACCACTCCCCATGCAATGACCGCTCCGCCCCTCAGGCGGCGTTTTCTATCGGCATCGATGCTTCCAGCCTGAATCCGCGATCGCGCGCCGTATCGATCACCAGCCGGCCGCCCACTTCGGCCAGGCGTTCGCGCATGCCGCTCAAACCGTTTCCGGGTTTCAGTTCGGAAGCGCCGCGGCCGTCGTCGCGCGCCTTCAACGCCAGCATGCCGTCGGCGGTGCGCTCGAAGCACAGCCACAGGTTCTTCGCACCGGCATGCCGCACCGCGTTGGTGACGATCTCCTGCGCGCAACGCAGCAGCACCTGCGCGCGATGCGGATCATCCACCGAAAAACGCGGAGGCAGATCCAGGTGCACCCGCAAACCCGGCACGCCCTCGGTGATGTTGCGCAGCGCATCGGTGAGATCGATCGCGTCGTCGTCGCGCAATTCGCTGACCACTTCGCGCACGTCGCTCAGCAATTGCTTGGCGGTGCTTTGCGCCTTCTCGACGTGCTCGGCGGCGGGCTGGGCGGAAAGATGACTCGCGACTTCGAGATTGAGACTCAGCGCGGTCAGGTGATGGCCGATCAGGTCGTGCAGCTCGCGCGCGATGCGCATGCGCTCGGAGATGCGGCTGGATTCGGCCAGCAGCGCACGCGTGGCGCGCAGTTCCGAGTTCAGGCGGCGCTGTTCCTCGCGCGCTTCGGCCTGCTGGCTGGCCACCATCGACGCGATGAAGGTGATCACCGAGAAACTGAAATACAGGCTCACCTGCAGGCTGGCCTTGGCGGCGTCGAATCCCGGAAAGCTGGCGAACACCGGTATCAACGCGAGATTCTGCAATACCAGCCAGACCACGCCGATCGACAGCGGCAGCAACAGCGGCAGCACCACGCAGACCACCATCAGCAGCAGCGCGGACAATCCGCTCTGCGAGAACCAGCCGATCGCAATGGCCGCACCCGTCAGTACCACCAGACCCAGCAGCTTCGCGGCCCAGTGCCGGCGCGAACCGAGGTCGCGCGTCAACAGCCAGTACACCACGCCGAAGATCACGTAGCACACCGCCCACAGCAGCACGTCGGTATGCGAACGGACCTGCTGCTGCAACTGATCGAACTGGTCGGGTACCTGCGAATTGCCGAGTCGCGAGAGCATCCAGTCGCGGCTGACCAACGGCACGCCCACGCACGCGTAGGTGAACAAGCCCGCGTAGCGCAGCAGGCGGATGTGATTCAGGGCGTGGCGCGGCAACACGCCGCGATCATATGATAACTGGCCGAGCCCTGCTGCGCGCAGGCGCGCAACGGAACTCGCCCGCCGCAGCCCGGTCACACTGCGGTCGCCGATGCCCCGCAGCATGACCCGTCGCGCGGCGCATGTCATAATTGGATGATGCCGCGCGCCGACCTGCATGGTTGGCGCGTTTCTTGATTCCCAGGTCCGGTGACTGGTGGAATCGGGTAAAAAAATTCGGACGATGCGGCCACGGATGACCGCGATCGATCTTCGCGTTCACGGACGAACGCACAGGAGAAGCAATGTCAGTCGCCATTCGTGATGTCCGCGAGCCCGATCTGGATGCCGTGCTCGCCCTCAACAACGGCGCAGGCGCCGCGATCCTGCCGCTCGACGCCGCGCGCCTGCGGCATTTTTTCGAGCGTGCGGATTATTTTCGCGTGGCCGAGATCGACGGCCGCATCGCCGGTTTCCTGATCGCGCTGAGTGAAGACGCCGAGCACGCCAGCTCCAATTTCCGCTGGTTCCGCGAGCGCTATGCGCGCTTCGTCTACATCGACCGCGTGGTGATCGGCGATGGCTTTCGCGGCCACGGCCTGGGTCGCGTGTTCTACAGCGACGCGCAGAGCTTCGCCGAAGTGCGGGCGCCGGTGCTGGCCTGCGAGGTGTTCCTGGAGCCGCGCGACGACATCGCGATGCTGTTCCACGGCACGCGCGGCTTCAACGAAGTCGGCCAGCAGGCCATGCAGGAAAACGGCCGGCGCGTATGCCTGCTCGCAAAGCAACTCGAATGCTACGCATTCGTCTGTGAAACCTGGCCGCGCGGCCTGCCCGCGCAGCCGTGGCTGGCCGACCGTGCCCGCATCGAATGGCCGCGCGTCGCGACAGGTGGTGCGTGAGTGTGACTGCGGGTGTACGCAGCGACAACGCGGATGCGGTGGAGCTGAAATTCGGGCAGGTCGGCATCGCCAGCGTGCGCGTGCGCCGCAACGACGCGGCCGCGCTGCACGCCGAACTGGAACGCCGCGTGCGCGCCGCACCGCAGTTGTTCGAACGCGCCGCGGTGGTGCTGGATCTCTCGCATCTTTCGACGCAACCGGAAGACGGCGAAGTCGACGCGCTGCTGGAAGCGGTGCGCGCGGCCGGCATGCTGCCGGTCGGGCTGGCTTACGGCACCAATGAAAACGACGCGCTGGCACGGCGCTTGGGCTTGCCCCTGATCGCGAAGTTCCGGGCGCAGTACGAGCGCGAAGCCGAACCCGCGGCGCGCGCACAAGATGCCGCGCAAACTCCGCCCGCATCGAAGGCGGCACTTGTGAAATCCGCAGACCCGGCGACGCCGGCGCCGGGCGCGTTCGTGCCGACGCAGCATCACGGACAGCCGGTTCGCACCGGGCAGCAGGTGTATGCGCGCGGCCGCGACCTCGTCGTGGTGGCGCCGGTCGCCAACGGCGCGGAAGTGCTGGCCGACGGCAACATCCACGTCTACGGCCCGTTGCGCGGCCGTGCCTTCGCCGGCGCGCTGGGCGACGAGCACGCACGCATCTTCTGCAGCGAATTCCGCGCCGAGCTGGTGTCCATCGCGGGCCACTATCGCGTGTTCGAGGAAATCCCGAAGCAGTACGAAGGCCGCGCGGTGCAGATCGCGCTGGAAGAAGGCAAGTTGAAGATCGCGAATTTGTAATCGTGGGCGGTGAATCGCGGGCGCTGCGCGGAAAGCACGCGGATCATCCGGTTTCAAACAGCTCACCACCGACCGCTCGCAGTCGATACCACCTGATCATTGGAGATTTGAACCTTGACCGAAATCATCGTCGTCACCTCCGGCAAGGGCGGCGTGGGCAAGACCACCACGTCCGCCTCGCTCGCCACCGGACTCGCCAGGCGCGGCTACAAGGTCGCCGTCATCGACTTCGACGTCGGCTTGCGCAACCTGGATCTCATCA
>DASXWZ010000214.1:0-3900 GCA_036503375.1 Rhodanobacteraceae bacterium
ATCACGTCGAGGTTGTGCTCGATCACCACTACCGTGCTGCCGCCATCGACGAGGCGATGCAGCACGCGCAGCAATTGTTCGATGTCGTGGAAGTGCAGGCCGGTAGTCGGTTCGTCGAGGATGTACAGCGTGTTGCCGGTATCGCGGCGCGAAAGTTCCTTCGACAGCTTCACGCGTTGCGCTTCGCCGCCCGACAGCGTGGTCGCGCTCTGGCCGAGCTTGATGTAGCCGAGGCCCACATCCGTCAACGTTTCCAGCTTGCGCGCGATCGCCGGGATGTTCTCGAAGACCTTCAGTGCGTCCTCGACCGTCATGTCCAGCACGTCGGCGATGTTGTGCCCCTTGTAGAGGATCTCCAGCGTCTCGCGGTTGTAGCGCTTGCCGTGGCAGACATCGCAGGGCACGTACACGTCGGGCAGGAAGTGCATCTCGACCTTGATCAGGCCATCGCCTTCGCAAGCCTCGCAGCGACCACCCTTGACGTTGAAGCTGAAGCGCCCGGCCTGGTAGCCGCGGGCGCGTGCCTCCGGCACCTGCGCGAACAATTCGCGCAGCGGCGTGAACAGGCCCGTGTAGGTCGCAGGATTGGAACGCGGCGTACGGCCGATCGGCGACTGGTCGATGTCCACGACCTTGTCGAAAAGGTCGAGCTTCTCGATCTTGTCGAACGGCGCCGGTTGCGCGGAGGCACCGTTCAATTCTGCCGCCGCGTGCCGGAACAGGGTGTCGTTGATCAGCGTGGACTTGCCCGAGCCCGACACGCCGGTGATGCAGGTGAACAGGCCGGCGGGAATTTCCAGATCGACGTTCTGCAGGTTGTTGCCGCGCGCGCCGTGCAGGGTCATCACCTTCTTCGGGTCGGGCTGCCGGCGCAGTTTCGGTGTCTCGATCGCGAGCTTGCCGGAAAGATATTGTCCCGTGAGCGAACGCGGCGCGGTCAGCACGTCCTTCAGCGAACCTTGCGCCACGATCTCGCCGCCATGCACGCCCGCGCCCGGACCGATGTCGAGAATGTGGTCGGCCGCGCGGATCGCGTCTTCGTCGTGCTCGACCACCAGCACGGTGTTACCCAGGTCGCGCAGGCGCACCAGCGTTCCGAGCAGGCGTTCGTTGTCGCGTTGATGCAGTCCGATCGAAGGCTCGTCCAGAACGTACATCACGCCGACCAGGCCCGCGCCGATCTGCGAGGCGAGACGAATGCGTTGCGCCTCGCCGCCCGAGAGCGAATCGGCCTTGCGGTCGAGAGTGAGGTAATCCAGGCCGACATCGATCAGGAATCGCAGCCGCTCGCGGATTTCCTTGACGATCTTGGCCGCGATCTCGCCGCGCCAGCCCGGGAGTTTCAAGCCATCGAAGAAGGATTGCGTTTCGTTGATCGCGAGTGCGGTCAACGACGGCAGGTTCTTTTCGCCGACGAACACGTTGCGCGCAGAGAGATTCAGGCGCTCGCCATTGCATTCCGGACAAGGCCGTTCGGAAATGAAACGCCCGAGTTCCTCGCGCACCATCTGCGATTCGGTTTCCTTCCACCGCCGCTCCAGGTTCGGGATCACGCCTTCGAACTTGTGCTTGCGAACGAAGCCGGAACGGCCTTCGCCGAGATAACGGAATTCGATCTTCTCCTCGCCCGAGCCGAACAGGATCGCGTCGCGCGTCTTCTTCGGCAGATCCTGCCACGGCGTCTCGACATTGAATTTGTAATGTTTCGCCAGCGAGCGGATCATCTGGAAGAAATGCGGATTGCGGCGGTCCCAGCCGCGCACCGCGCCTTCGCCGAAGCTGCGCTCCGGATGTGCCACCACGCGCGCCGGATCGAAGAACTGCGTCACGCCGAGGCCGTCGCATGCGGGACACGCGCCCACCGGCGAGTTGAAAGAGAACAGCCGCGGCTCCAGTTCCGGCAGCGAGTAGTCGCACAACGGACAGGAGTAGCGCGAGGAGAACAGTTGTTCCGGCGCTGATCCATCGTCCATGTCCACGATGATCGCCAGCCCCTCGCCGAGTCGCAGCGCGGTTTCGAACGATTCCGCCAGTCGCTGTTTCAGGTCCGCGCGCGGACGAAAACGGTCGATCACCACTTCGATCGTGTGCTTGATGCGCAAGCCCAGCGGGGGAACCGCATCCAGGTCGTATACCGCGCCGTCCACGCGCGCACGCACGAAACCCTGGGCGCGCAACTGCTCGAATACCTGCACGTGTTCGCCCTTGCGTTCGCGGATGACCGGCGCCAGCAGCATGTAGCGCCTGTCCGGATTCAGGGCCAGCGTGGCATCCACCATCTGGCTGACGGTCTGGGCCTCCAGCGAGGTGCCGTGGTTCGGGCAACGCGGTGTGCCGACGCGCGCGTAAAGCAGGCGCAGGTAATCGTAGATCTCGGTGATCGTGCCGACGGTGGAGCGCGGGTTGTGCGAAGTGGATTTCTGCTCGATGGAAATCGCCGGCGACAGCCCCTCGATGTGGTCCACGTCGGGCTTTTCCATCATCGACAGGAATTGCCGTGCGTAGGACGACAGCGATTCGACGTAGCGGCGCTGGCCCTCTGCGTAGATGGTGTCGAACGCGAGCGAGGATTTGCCGGAACCGGACAGACCGGTGATCACGATCAACCGGTCGCGCGGCAGTTCCAGGTCGAGGTTTTTAAGATTGTGCGTGCGCGCGCCGCGGATGCGGATCGTGTCCATGGGCCTCGAAAACAGTAATTGCGCGCCGGAAAGGCGGCTACTATACCAACCGGTTTGATATGTGGCCGGCGGCGCCGTTTCCAAAGCTCCCGCGCGATTGCCGGCTCGCCCGGGCCGGGCTATACTTGCGCGTTCCGCTGGGGCGCACCCCCGCGGATGGCTTCATCAGAATAACGACAGAACCGGAAGGGCTTCAGAAATGTACGCAGTCATTCTCACCGGCGGACGCCAGTTCCGCGTGATGCAGGGCGATGTCCTGCGCGTCGAGCTTCTCGATGCCGACGTGGACAGTGCCGTCAAGTTCGAACAGGTGCTGATGATCGGCGACGGTGAGAACATCACCGTCGGCGCGCCGACCGTCGCGGGCGCCAGCGTCGCCGCCAAGGTGCGCGGCCACGGTCGCCATGACAAGGTGCGCATCGTCAAGTTCCGCCGCCGCAAGCACCATCGCAAGCAGATGGGCCACCGGCAACATTACACCGAGATCGAAATCGGCGAGATCGAGATCAGCGGTATCGCCGGTGGCAGCAAGGGCAAGAGCGAGGAGTAAGCCGTCATGGCACACAAAAAGGGCGTAGGTTCTTCGCGCAACGGCCGCGATTCGAATCCGAAATACCTGGGCGTCAAGCTCTACGGCGGGCAGGCCGTCGAAGCCGGCAATATCATCGTGCGCCAGCGTGGCACCCAGTTCCATCCGGGCATGGGCGTGGGCCTCGGCCGCGACCACACGTTGTACGCGCTGGTGGATGGCAAGGTCGAGTTCAAGACGCACGGTCCGAAAGGTCGCCGTACCGTGAGCGTGGTCGCCGGATAATTTTCGGATCGCCACGTTTGCGACAGGGCCCCGCCATGTGCGGGGCTTTTTCTTGGAAGCCGGGACTCGGGGTTCGGGGTTCGGGGTTCGGGACTCGAAAGCGCAAGTCCGTTACGCTTGGTGAGATGCCCGCGACTTGCGTACCCCGAATTTGAGATCACGCGATTGCGCTGTTCCAGAGTCCCCAGTCCCGAGTCCCGAGTCCCGTGAAATTTGTCGACGAAGCAATCATCAAGGTGCAGGCAGGGGACGGCGGCAACGGCTGCGCCAGCTTCCGTCGCGAGAAATTCATTCCGTTCGGCGGCCCCAACGGTGGTGACGGTGGCGACGGCGGCAGCGTGTGGCTAGTCGCGGACGAAGGCCTGAACACGCTGGTGGATTTTCGCCACCAGCGCAGTTTCAAGG
>DASXWZ010000215.1:0-6939 GCA_036503375.1 Rhodanobacteraceae bacterium
GGAAGCGCAACCAGACCCTTGCCGAGTATCCTCGCCATCGGCATGGCGCTCCTGACCGGCGCACTGGCGGTGCAGGCCTTGCCCGTGTTGCTGCCGCGCTGGTTCGATGTTGCGCTGTTGGTCGTGGCGTCGATCATTTTCGCGGCGCAGGCGCGATGGTGCCGCTCTGCAACGCTCTTGCTGCTCGCGACAGCGATCGCCGCATTCGCCTGGACCGCCCTGCGCGCGGACGCGGCGCTGCAGGCACGCCTGCCACACGGACTGGAAGGCCGCGACCTGGTCATCACCGGCAGCATCGACGATCTGCCGCAGGCGCAGGACGAATCGACGCGTTTCGATCTCGATATCTCCTCGGCGCGGCTCGATGGATCGCCGGTTTCACTGCGTGGCGTTCTGCGGTTGTCGTGGTACGCCTCACGCAACGGCGCGCCGCCGCAACTCGCGCCGTGCTCGCGCTGGCGTCTGCTCGTCCGCTTGAAACGGCCACGCAGCCTGCTGAATCCCGGTGGTTTCGATTTCGAGCGATCGGCATTGCAGCAGCGCATCATCGCCACCGGTTACGTGCGCGACGATTCGGACAACGCGCAGCTCGGCCGGACGTGGTGCGCGGATGCATTGCGCGCGCGCATTTCTGGCGCGATCGCCGCCGCGCTGCCGGACGATCCGCACGGTGCGCGACTGCTGCGCGCTTTGAGCGTCGGCGACCAGCGTGCACTCGACGAATCGGACTGGCAAGTCGTGCGCGCGACCGGCGTCGCGCACCTGATCGCGATCTCCGGATTCCACGTGGGCCTGGCCGCGATCTTCGGCGCACTGCTGGCGCGCGCATTGTGGTGGCTGTTTCCCGCCCTGGCTTTGCGTTTGCCACGACCGATCGCGGAAGCATGTTTCGCGCTGCCTGCAGCGATCGCCTATGGCGCGCTGGCCGGCTTCGGCCTGCCGACCACGCGCACGCTGTGGATGATCGCCGCGGTTTCGTTGTCACGCGTCACGCGTCGCGGCGATGCCCTCGGCGAAGGGTTGGGCCTGGCGTTGTGCGCGATCCTTGTCGTCGATCCGCTGTCGGTGCTCTCGGCCGGATTCTGGCTTTCGTTCGCCGGCGTCAGTTTGCTCGCGTGGACCTTGGCGCGCGGCGAAGGTTGGCGCGGCCGGCTGCGCGAGATCGGATTGTCGCCCTTGCTGATGGCACTGGCACTGCTGCCACTGACCGTTTGGTTCTTCGGCCAGGCTTCGCTGGTCGGACCACTGGCGAACCTGATCTCGGTGCCGTTCATGAGTTTCGTGCTGGTGCCATGCACTTTGCTCGCGAGTGCATTGCTGCTGCCGTTGCCGTCGCTGGGCATTCCACTGCTGCATTTCTGCGCGCACCTTGCAAACGCGCAATGGTGGCTGCTGGCGAAACTCGCGGCGTGGCCCGCGGCGATGCACTATTTTCCTGCACCTTCCGCATTTGCATTCGCGCTGGCGTGCGCCGGCGCGATCTGGTTGCTGGCGCCGCGCGGCGTGCCTGCGCGTTTTCTCGGTGCGCTGCTCCTATTGCCGCTGTTGTGGCCGCGCATTGAATTGCCGCGGGAGGGGGCGTTCGAAGCGATGGTGATCGATGTGGGCCAAGGCTTGTCGGTGCTGGTGCGCACGCGCGATCACGCATTGCTGTTCGACGCCGGTGCGCGCTATCCGTCCGGTTTCGATCTGGGTGAGGCCGCGGTCATCCCGTCATTGCATGCCGTCGGCGTCGACGAGCTGGACACGCTGATCGTCAGCCACGGCGACAACGACCACGCTGGCGGCGCGCGCGCGGTACTGAGTGCGTTTCCGCATGCCGTGGCCCTGGGCGGGGAGCCCGATCGCGGTGATGTTCAGCTCGCGCAGTGCATCGCGGGCCAGCACTGGCGATGGGATGGAGTGACGTTCCGGATGCTGTCGCCCGCCCGCGCCGGCCACGGCAACGATGCCGGTTGCGTACTGCTGGTCGACGGTGCCGGCGGAAGGCTGCTGCTGCCCGCGGACACGACGTCTAAGATCGAACCACTGATCGAAAAAGCGGTCGGTGCCGGCGCACCGCTGGTACTGGTCGTGCCGCACCACGGCAGCAAGACTTCATCCGGCGAGGAGTATCTGCGTTCGCTGCATCCCCGACTTGCCATCGCCTCGGCCGGTTACCGCAACCGCTTCGGCCATCCGGCACCTGTGGTCACTGCCCGCTATCGCGCGCTCGGCATTCCTCTGCTGGCGACGTTCGATACCGGGGCGGTCGAAATCGACTTTCCGGTCGACGCCGTACCGCGGCTGGTTTCCCGGGAGCGCGTCGAGCGGCTGCGCTATTGGCGGGAGCATTGAAATGCGGCGGTGGATCGGGGTTGCGGGTTGTGCGGCACTCCTCAAAACCCGTAGTCCACGGCCCATGGCCGTTTTCCGCGGCTGCTATGATTCGCGCGACTTCCGGCGGTGAGGAGCGGGCGTGTTCGAGATCATCAAGGCGGGCGGCTGGGGCATGCTGCCGATCCTGTTGTGTTCGGCCATCGCGCTGGCGATCGTGCTGGAACGCTTCTGGACGTTGCGCCGCTCGGCGGTGCTGCCGCCCGGCCTGGGCGAGCAGGTGCGCGGCTGGGCCCGCACGCGCAAACTGGATCCCACGCACATCGAGGCGCTGCGCGACAATTCGCCGCTGGGCGAATTGCTGGCCGGCGCGCTGGACGTGCGCCATCGCTCGCGCGAGATCATCAAGGAGCGGATCGAGGATACCGGCCGGCACGTCGTCCATCGGCTCGAGCGTTACCTCAATACACTGGGCACGATCGCGCTGATCGGGCCGCTGCTCGGCCTGCTCGGCACCGTGCTCGGATTGATCCGCATGTTTCTTGCCGTGATGGTTTCCGGCGTGGGCGATCCGATGAAGATGGCCGGCGGTATCGGCGAGGCACTGGTGTGCACCGCGGCGGGCCTGGTCGTGGCGATTCCCGCCTACGTGTTGCACCGCTATTTCAGATCCCGCGTGGCCGGCTATGTGGTGGCGATGGAAAAACAGGCGACCGCGTTGCTGGATGAACTCTCCGCCTTGCACGTGGAAGCGCCGCCGGCCGTGGCCGCCACGACGAAGCCCGAGACCGCTTCTGCAGCATCGTCGCCAAAATCCGCGCCGCGTTCCACGGTGCACGCGACCACGCGTTGAGAATCATTCGGTGAGAGCTGTTCGATGAGAATCGCACGCCGTCGCGAGGACGAGTTCGAGATCAACGTGGTTTCGTTGATCGACGTGCTGCTGACGCTGCTGATGTTCTTCGTGCTGACAACGACCTTCGTGCAGCAGGGACACCTGAAGGTTTCGCTGCCGCAGGCCAGCGCGCAACCGCAGCAGACCGAGCGCAATGCACTGGTATTGATCGTGGACCGCAGCGGGCATTTCTACGTCGGCAACAACCGCGTGCTGGGCAACGACGGGGATGCGCTGAAGAAGGCGATCCGCGCCATTGCGGGCGACGACCGCGAACGCCCGGTGCTGCTGCGAGCCGACGGCCAGACCCCGAATCAGTCGGTGGTCACCGCGATGGATGCGCTGGGCCAGCTCGGTTTCTCGCATCTGGCGATCGCCACTACCCCCGAGCAACAGGGCGCCTCCACGCAGTGAGCGCAGCGCCTCGCGAGGTTTCCGCCTGGACCACCTACCGCCGCCTGTTCGGCTATTTGCGCCCGTTCAAGTGGGTCGCATGCCTGGCGGTGCTGGGCATGATCGTCGACGCCGGCGCGCTCGCGCTTTTCACTGGTTTGATCAAACCGTTGCTGGACAAGGTGTTCGTGGTGCGCGATCCGGTAATGATCTTCTGGATGCCGACGATCATCGTCGCCATCTTCCTGCTCCGTTCGCTCGCGGTATACATGGAGAACTACGGCACCGCCTACGTCGGTCGCGGCGTGGTGCAGACGATGCGCGAACAGGTGTTCCGGAAATACCTGCGACTTCCCGCCCGTTTTTACGACGGCGAATCCTCCGGACACCAGATCGCGCGCATCACCTACACGGCAGAGCAGGTCGCCTCGGCCTGCAGCGACTCGCTGAAGGTCGCGATCACAGATGCGTTCACCGTGGCGGGAATGACCGTGGTGATGCTCGTCATGAATCCATGGTTGACTCTGGTGTTGCTGATCGTGATCCCCGGTCTGGCGCTGCTGGTGCGTGCCGTCAGCCGGCGTTACCGACGCATCAGCCACGGTATCCAGGGTTCGATGGGGTCGGTTACCAGCATCCTGGAGGAAGTCGTCGCCGGCCATCGTGAAGTGAAGGTGTATGGCGGTCAGCCGTACGAAGACGCCCGTTTCGAGGCGGTGACACAACGCAATCGGCGCCTCAACCTGAAGGTCGCCGCCACCAATGGCATCGCAACATCCACCGTGCAGCTGGTGGCTGCAATCGCCCTGGCGCTGATCGTGTATTTCGCCACGCGTTTCCACGGCATGACGCCGGGTACGTTTTCCGCCTTGATGCTGGCGATGGGCGGCATGCTGCCTTCGCTGAAACGGCTGACCACGGTGCAGGCCAACCTGCAACGCGGCGTGGCCGCGGCGGAGGACCTCTTCGAAGTGCTGGACAGCGCGCCCGAAGCCGACAGCGGAACGGCCCGCGTGCAGCGCGTTCGCGGCGAGATCGAATTCCGCGATGTCACGCTGGACTATGGCGGCGGTCGCGGCCCTGCCTTGAATGGCATCGACCTGCATTGCGAAGCAGGCAAGGTGACGGCGCTGGTCGGTCGTTCGGGCAGCGGCAAGAGTTCACTGGTCAGCCTGATTCCGCGTTTCTACGAACCAGCCTCCGGTGAAATCCTGCTGGATGGCAAGCCGTTGCGCGAGTATGTGCTGGAGAACTTGCGCGAACAGATCGCCTGGGTCGGGCAGAACGTGGTGCTGTTCAACGACACCATCGCCCGCAACATCGCCTATGGCGCGCTGGAAGGCGCCAGCGAATCCACCGTTCTCGACGCCGCGGAAGCGGCCAATGCCATGGAATTCATCGCGCCATTGCCGAAAGGCATCAACACCGTGGTCGGCGAAAGCGGCACGTTGTTTTCCGGCGGCCAGCGCCAGCGCATCGCGATCGCGCGCGCGCTGCTGAAGAACGCGCCGATCCTGATCCTCGACGAAGCGACCAGCGCGCTCGATACGCAATCGGAGCACCTGATCCGCGAAGCGCTGATGCGCCTGATGCGCGAGCGCACCACGCTGGTGATCGCGCACCGGCTTTCGACCATCGAACATGCCGACCATATCGCCGTGCTGGACTCCGGACGCGTGGTGGAGCAGGGCACGCACTTTGAATTGCTCTCGCGCGGTGGACGTTACGCCGCGCTGCACCGACTGCAATTCCACGAACCGCAGGCCGTCTGAGAATCGCGGATGTCGCTCAGCGAATCACTGCAGGAGCGCTGGTATCAGGATCGCCCGCCGCCTCGCTGGACGCTGCCGATCGCCGCGTTGTACGGATTCCTCATCCGCGTGCGCCGCGCCTGCCATCGCCGCGGCTGGCTGCGCAGCGAAAGCCTGCCGGTGCCGGTGATCGTGGTGGGCAACATCACGGTCGGCGGGACCGGCAAGACGCCGCTGGTCGTCGCGCTGGTGGAAGCATTGCGCGCGCGTGGCTTCCGGCCCGGGGTGGTCAGCCGCGGCTACGGCGGCAGCGCGCGTGGGCCGATGCTGCTGGACGGCCAGCCGGATCCCCGCCAAGTCGGCGACGAGCCGGCCCTGACCAGGTCGCGCACTGGCGTGCCGGTGGCGATCGGGCGCGATCGGCCGGCGGCTGCGCGCCTGCTGCTCGATCAGCATGTCGACCTGATTATCGCGGATGATGGTTTGCAGCACCACGCGTTGGTGCGCGATATCGAAATCTGCGTGATCGATGGTGGGCGCCGCCTCGGAAACGGCCGATTGCTGCCCGCCGGTCCGTTGCGCGAGCAGGCTTCACGTCTGGACGAGGTCGATTTCATCGTCTGCAACGGGGGCGAGCCCCAGCACGGAGAAATTCCGATGCAGCTGCGGGCCGACGAAGTCCACAATCTTCGCGACGATTCGCGCCATCCCCTGGGCGAGTTCGCGGACATGCGGGTCCATGCGGTCGCTGGCATTGGCAATCCGCCGCGTTTTTTCGAGACATTGCGCGAACACGGCATCGATCCGATCGAACATGCTTTCCCCGACCATCACGTTTACGGCGCGCGCGATCTCGAGTTCGGTGACGCACTGCCGGTGCTGATGACGGAGAAGGACGCGGTGAAGTGCCACTCGTTTGCACGTGAAAACTGGTGGAGCGTGCCCGTCGTCGCCGATCTGCCGGCGTCGTTCGTGAACGTCCTGGCGGAGCGCCTACGCCGCTGACTGGGGCCGAGCCGCCAATTTCCGCTCCGGCACTTCGTGCGCGACGCACGCTGAAGTTCACCTGTGCTTCGCGCCGGAAGGTTTGGAATGCGTGTTCGATGCTCCCTCGGCCGGGCGCCGGGAGGGATGACATGAACGCCGATGCATCCGGTCTTGCCGGCTGCAGGGTGCTGGTGGTGGAGGACGAGGCGCGCATCGCCGCACTGATAGGCGACACGCTGGAGGACATCGGCTGCGAGGTCGTAGCGACGGCCACGCGCTTCGACGATGCGCTCGACAAGGCGACATCGTTGTCCTTCGACGTTGCCGTGCTGGACGTCGACTTGAACGGACGGCCGAGTTACCCGATCGCTGAGGCGCTGGACGAACGCGGTCGGGCTTTCGTCTTCGCCACAGGCTACGGCGCGGCGCACCTGCCTTCTTCGCTGCACGGCGCGCCGGTGTTGCAGAAGCCCTTCGGCCGCCGCGATCTCGAACGCGTGCTGCTCGAGGTCCTTTGTTGATTGCGCTCAGGCCGGATCGCGCGAAACCGGCTCGCCATCCCGGGAACGCCGCAGCAGCACCGCCAGGATCGGAGGC
>DASXWZ010000216.1:0-6237 GCA_036503375.1 Rhodanobacteraceae bacterium
CTACGCGCGCAAGGCACAGACCGGGGGCGAAGGCGTAGCGGCGATCCTGCGTCGCGGCGACATCGTTCGTCTGGCGAAAATGGAAGCCCAGACAAATGCCGCCGGTCCTGCGGACAAGACCGCCGCCGGGAACGACAAGAAGCCCGATGAAGTGGTAAAAGCCGCCGAGCCGCAATGGCAGCTTTCGCAGATTCCGGCTGCACAATCGGCAATGGTGGTGCTCGATCCCGAAAACGGCGCGCTCAAGGCGCTGGTCGGTGGTTTCAGCTTCGAGCGCAGCAAGTTCAACCGCGCGGTGCAAACCGCGCGGCAACCCGGTTCCAGTTTCAAGCCTTTCATTTATTCCGCGGCGTTCGATCGCGGTTTCACGCCTGCCTCGATCATCAATGACGCGCCGATCGCGCTGCCCGATCCCTCCAAGCCGGGCGGGCTCTGGACACCGGGCAACGACGACGGCAAGTTCCGCGGGCCGATGCGCCTGCGCGAAGCACTGGCGGAGTCCGTGAATCTGGTTTCGATCCGCCTGCTCGACGCCATCGGCGTCCGCTACGCG
Source organism: Rhodanobacteraceae bacterium (assembly GCA_036503375.1). GTDB lineage: Bacteria > Pseudomonadota > Gammaproteobacteria > Xanthomonadales > Rhodanobacteraceae > 66-474. Next base: position 554 of record DASXWZ010000216.1, read on the forward strand.
CGCGAGTACATCACGCGTTTCGGTTTCCCTCCGGACGCGATCCCGGCGAACCTGTCGCTCGCGTTGGGCACCGCATCGGTTTCGCCGATGGCGATGGCGCGCGGCTATTCGGTGTTCGCCAACGGCGGTTTCCTGATCAACCCCTTTTACATCGCGCAGATCGACGACCGCGGTGGTCGCGCGGTGTACCGTGCCGATCCGCCGCGCGCCTGCCGCACCTGCGCCGAACGCCTGCTGGACGAAGGCAAGGCTGTCGCCAACGCACCTTTGCAACCGGCCGCCGCGGCGGCAGATCCCGGCGCGCTGCAGGCATCCGCGCCGGCTCCGGCCGGCAGTGCCGGCGGCGCGACGAATGCACCCAACCTTGCACCGCGCGTGATCGATGCGCGCAACGACTACCTGATCACGTCATTGATGAAAAGCGTGATCGATCACGGCACCGGTTTCGAAGCCAAGAAGCTTGGCCGCGCTGATCTTGCGGGCAAGACCGGTTCCACCAACGATCACCGCGACGGATGGTTCTGCGGTTTCAACGGCGACCTGGTGACGACGGTGTGGGTCGGATTCGACAACTACGATTCGCTGGGCAAAGGCGAATTCGGCGCCGAAACCGCGCTGCCGATCTGGATGGCTTTCATGGGTCCGGCGCTGCAGGGCCAGCCCGAGAACACGTTGTCGATGCCGCCGGGAATCGTCACCGCTTCGATCGACAGCGTGACTGGCACGCTGGCCGGCAGTGGCGATCCGAACGCGATGAACGAAATTTTCAAGGTCGAGGATCTGGACCGCCTGCGCACGCAGGCGCAGAACCAGCAGGACCAATCGCCGGCGTACGACATTTTTTGATGCGATCGTTCGTGATCGCTGCGTCGTCGGAGCGGTTGATCAATCCTGTCGCTCCAAGTTATGAAAGACCAAAACCGGCCATCAGTGGCCGGACTTTACACAAAAGCTGCTCCGATCTAGTGCTCGCTTTCCGCTTTTGCTCTTTCTCGCCGCATTTGCCACACTGATCCCAACGCGGGTGCAGGAGAAGAGCGATGCGCAAGACCGCCGAATTCCATCGCATCCATGCAGAAGGCCGCAGCCATCAGTTGCGCCGCCGCGTCGCGCTTGAAGCGGCGCGCCTGATCAGCGAGCACGGCATGCGCGATTACCGGCAGGCCAAACTCAAGGCGGCACAACGGCTGGGCCTCGACGACGAGCAGCAGTTGCCGCGCAATCGGGAAATCGAGGAGGCGCTGCGCGAGCACCAGCGCCTGTTCCAGTCGGACTCGCAACCGCAAGCACTGCACGCCAGACGCGAAGCGGCCGCCGAAGCGATGCGCTTCCTGGAAACGTACGAGCCGCGACTGGTCGGCGCGGTGCTGGAAGGTACGGCCGATGCGCATTCAGCGGTGTGCCTGCACGTGTTCTGCGACGCGCCCGAGGAGATATCCCTGTTCCTGCAAGAGCGCGGCATCCCATTCGAGCAGCGCACGCGCACCTTGCGCACGGACCGGCAGCACAGCGCCGAATTTCCGGTGCTGCTGTTCGCGGCGGAGGGCTTGCCGATCGACCTCACGGTGTTTACCCGCGATGCCTTGCGGCAGTCCCCCCTGGACCGCATCGACGAACGTCCGATGCGCCGCGCTTCACTCGCTACGCTGGAGACGATGCTGGCGGAAGAGGAGATCGCGCAATTCGAAGGTGGCCCGGAGGAGTAATGCGGGAGGCGTAAACGCATCTCGTGCGCTTCTCCCCGTGCCGAATCACGCCTTTCGGCTCTCCATCCCGACATAGTCCCGCTGCACGGCGCCGGTGTAAATCTGCCGGGGCCGGCCGATGCGCGCGTCGTCGGTTTCGTGCTGCTCGATCCAGTGCGCGATCCAGCCGGCCGTGCGCGCGATCGCGAACATCACCGTGAACATCTCGGTCGGGATTCGCAGCGCCTTGTAGATGATGCCGGAGTAGAAGTCGACGTTCGGATACAGCTTGCGCTCGATGAAGTAGTCGTCCTTCAGCGCGGCCTCTTCCAGTTTCAGCGCGATGTCGAGCAGCGGATCGTTGACGCCCAGTTCCTTGAGCACCTTGTGCGTCATCTCGCGGATGATGCGCGCGCGCGGGTCGAAATTCTTGTACACGCGATGGCCGAAACCCATCAGGCGGAAACCGGAATCCTTGTCCTTGGCGCGGGCGACGGCCTTGTCCACGTTCTTCACGTCGCCGATTTCGGCGAGCATCTTCAACACCGCTTCATTGGCGCCGCCGTGCGCGGGTCCCCACAACGCAGCGATGCCGGCGGCGACGGAAGCATACGGATTGGCGCCGGTGGAACCCACCAGCCGCACGGTGGAGGTGGACGCGTTCTGCTCGTGGTCCGCGTGCAGGATGAACAGCAGGTCCAGCGCCTTCGAGGCGACCGGGTTCAAGGCGAGCGGCTCGCTCGGCACCTCGAACATCATGTGCAGGAAGCGCGTGACGTATTCGAGGTTGTTGCGCGGGTAACGGAAAGGCCAGCCGATCGAATAGCGGTATGCCGCCGCGGCGATGGTCGGCGTCTTGGCGATCAGCCGGATCGCCGCCAGCTTGCGCTGCGCGGGATCGGTAATGTCGAGGTTGTCGTGGTAGAAAGCCGACAATGACGCGATCGCCCCGCAAAGGATCGCCATCGGATGTGCGTTGTGGTGGAACCCGTGCAGGAACGATTTCAGCGATTCGTGCATCATCGTGTGATGCGTCACCGCGTCCTCGAACGCGCCGAATTGCGCGGGCGTCGGCAGCTCGCCCTCCAGCAGCAGATAGGCCACTTCCAGGAAACTGGATTTCTCCGCGAGCTGCTCGATCGGATAACCGCGATAGAGCAGCACGCCCTTTTCGCCGTCGATGAAGGTGATCGCGCTCTTGCACGCGGCGGTAGCGGCGAAACCCGGATCGTAGGTGAAATGACCGGTTTCCTTGTACAGGTTGCCGATATCGATGCAGGCCGGCCCGAGCGTGCCATCAACCAGGGGCATCTGCACGGGATGGTCGGTGCTGTCGGTCAGGGTGACGGTCTTGGTCACGGCAAACTCCTTGTGTTCCTTCCCGGCCATGTCGCGCAACGCAAGAAACGAACCGGACAATCTCCAATTATCGCACAGGGTGTGCCTGCACGCGCCGTGACGATCGGCACGCGCACGCGAAAACGCCGGCGCGAGGCCGGCGTTTCTCTGGGTGCGATCCGGTGCCGATCAGTCTTTCTTGGCGCCCGAGTAGCGGCGCTTGAACTTGTCGATGCGGCCGCCGGAGTCGAGCACCTTCTGCTTGCCGGTATAGAACGGGTGTGAAGCGGACGAGATTTCCACCTTGATCAGCGGATACTCGTTGCCGTCTTCCCACTTGATGGTTTCCTTCGACGTCATGGTCGACTGCGTCAGGAACGCGAAATCGCTGCTGATGTCCTGGAACACCACCGGCTTGTAGTTCGGGTGGATGTCGGCTTTCATGGAGGCTCCGGGCGCTGGGTTTTGCGCAGGAAAAGAGCGGCAGTTTAACAGGGCCGCAGCCGGATCGACAAGCGCTTCACCCCCCTGTGGGCGCCCCGAGAGCCGCGGCGATCAGGGCTTCGAATCGCCGCCGGTCGACCTCCATCACGATCCGCGCGTTGGGCTCGCCGCTGCCGAAGCCCGTCCAGTCCACCACCGTGGCGCCGCGGCTGAGCCGGCCCTCGGTTTCCACCGCGACGTGCCTTTCCTCGGCCGACGTGACGATGTCGGGACACAGTGCCACCGCCATCGCCAACGCGTCGGCCGCCATCAGCCCCCGACGGCTGCGTTCGATGTTGGCGCGTCGTGCGTGCGCCGAAATCGCTTCGAAAAACTTCGCGCGTGCGCCGCCGTGCTCGAACCATTCCTGCATCAGCCCGTGATCGAGACCGTGCCGGGTAGTCGCTTCCCAATCCACCAGGTCGAATCGGGGAAACGCGGCGAATACGATTGCAGCAGCCTCGGGATCGAAACCGATATTGAATTCCGTCGACACGCGTTCGTAATTGCCGCGGCCGGTCACCGCGCCGCCCATGATCACAAGTCGCGCCACGCGCTGCGGCAAGGCCGGATCGAGTTTCAGCGCGACCGCGAGGTTGGTCAGCGGCCCGATGCATACCAGCGTGATTGCGCTCGGATGCTCGCGCGTGAGACGCAACATCGCCAACGAGCCGTGCTCGTTCTCGGGCTTGCGCATGGATGGCGGCAGGTTCGCGTCGCCGAATCCGTCCCGTCCGTGGATCACGGAAGCGCCGATCTCCGGCCTGCCCAACAGGGGCGCATCGCAGCCCGGATAAACCGGCGTGTCCGCGCCGATCGTTTCCACCAGCTTGAGCGCGTTCGCCGTTGTCTGCACCAATCCGACATTGCCGGCCGCCACCGTCAGGCCCAGCACGTGCGAGCGCGCATGCGCCATCAGGATCGCCAGCGCGTCGTCCACGCCGGGGTCGGTGTCGATCAGGAGCAACATTGGACGAAAGCCGGGATGAGGGAGGCGAAGACTAACAACAAATCACGAACACGGCTCTTTCGTTTCCCGCCTCGCCTCCCGATTTACGCATCCGCGAATCGCGCCGAAGCACCGATCCAGCGCGTGACCAATCGCGCCGCGAGTTCTGGATGCTGCTGCAACATGGCAGCGCCGACACGTTGGACCGCGGGCAACAGATGCGCATCGCGCACGAGATCGGCAGTGCGGAAGCCGAGCTCGCCGGTCTGCCGCGTACCCAGCAGTTCGCCGGGTCCGCGCAATTGCAGATCTTTCTCCGCGATCACGAAACCGTCATTGGTTTCGCGCATCACCTCGAGCCGCTGTTTCGCGAGCGCGGACAGCGGCGGCTGGTACAGCAACACGCAGGTTGAAGCGAGGTCGCCGCGCCCCACCCGCCCACGCAACTGGTGCAGTTGCGCGAGCCCCAGGCGTTCGGCGTTCTCGATCACCATCAGGCTGGCATTGGGGACGTCCACGCCGACCTCGATCACGGTAGTTGCGACCAGCAGAGCGATCTCCCCGGCCTTGAATGCATCCATCGTCGCCTGCTTTTCTGACGGCTTCATCCGTCCATGCAGCAGTCCCATTTTCAAATCGGGCAAGGCGTTCGACAACTCAGCGTACGTGACCTCGGCAGCCTGCGCGACCAGTTGCTCCGATTCTTCGATGATCGTGCACACCCAGTACGCCTGCCGCCCTTCCGCGCAGGCGGCGCGGATGCGTTCGATCACCTCGTGCCGGCGCGTGTTGGATACCGCGACTGTTTGCACCGGGGTGCGCCCCGGCGGCAGTTCGTCCAGTGCGGAGATGTCCAGATCCGCGTAGACGCTCATCGCGAGCGTGCGCGGAATCGGCGTAGCGGTCAGCACCAGCTGGTGCGGAAACGAATCCTCGCCGGCGCCCTTGTCGCGCAGCGCCATGCGCTGCTGTACGCCGAAGCGGTGCTGCTCGTCCACGATGGCGAGGCCCAGTCGTTTGAATGCCACCCCTTCCTGCATCAGTGCGTGCGTGCCGATCGCGACCGGTGCGCCGGCGGCGATTGCCGCCATTGCGGATTGCCGCGCCCTTCCCTGCACCTTGCCGGCCAGCCAGATCACGTCGACGCCGAGCGGCTCGAACCACTGCCGAAAATTGCGCAGATGTTGCTCGGCCAGCAGTTCGGTCGGCGCCATCAACGCGACCTGGTG
>DASXWZ010000217.1:0-9564 GCA_036503375.1 Rhodanobacteraceae bacterium
GAGATGGGCCGGATGATCCCGATGCGCGATGGCGTTTCGCTGGAAGCCTGGATCACCAGACCCTCGCACCTCGCCGGCAGGGCGCCGGCCGTGCTGGAACTGACGCAGTACGACATCGATGGCGGAACGCATGCGGATCCCGTCGTCTTCGCCAGGCGCGGGTTCGTGTTCGTGCAGGCCGAGGTGCGGGGACGCGGCCGTTCCGGCGGGGTGAAGAGCGACAGTCTCGGCTTGCAGGTCGGGCGCGACGGCCACGACCTTGTCGAATGGATCGCGAAGCAACCTTGGAGCGACGGACACGTCTTCATGTACGGCGCTTCGTTCGTCGGCATGACGCAATGGCGCACCGCCGCGCAACATCCGCCGCATCTCGCGGGCATCGCGCCCTACGTGCCGATCTATCCGGGCTGGGACGTGCCGAACACCAACGGCATTCCGCAGGCATGGTCGGCGGTGATCATGGGTTACACCGAAGGCCGCACGCTCAACACGGGTTTCGTCGCCAACGCCGAATACTGGCAGGGCAAGATGCTCGAACAGTACGCGGCATACCGGCCGTTCGGTGAACTCGACGAGGCGATCGGCCTCCCACAGGACGACTGGTGGATGAGCGACGCACAAGGCAAGCGCTCGTTCATGAAGATGTGGCTGGATCACGTTGGCGACGAGGCATTCAATCTCGCCGCGGAACCCAAGGCCGCCGATTACGCGACGATGAATTTCCCCGTGCTGGCGGCGACCGGCTACTTCGACGACGACCAGCCGGGCGCGCTGCGCTATTACCGCGGCTATGTCGCGCATGCACCGGCGGCTTCGCTGGAAAAGACGGTGCTGGTGATCGGCCCGTGGGACCACGGCGGCACGCATCGTCCGGACAAGACCATCGAAGGCCTGGCGATTCCAGATGCCGCCGTGCTCGACATGGACAAACTGCGCGCGGACTGGTTCGACTGGGTGCTCGGTCGCGGGCCGCGCCCCGGGCTGCTGAAAGATCGCGTCAATTACTTCATGCTCGGCGCTGACGAGTGGCGGCACGCGCCTTCGCTGGCAGCCGCGTCATCCGGAAAGAAACTCGACCTGTACCTTTCCGCGCCCGACAAGACGCCGCTGGATGTCTTCCATTCGGGCTCGCTGGTGCAGGCTCCGCCCGCCGACGAAACACCAGCGACGATCGTCAGCGATCCGCACGAACTGCCCGAGCTCGCATTCGCGCCGTATCTCGCGGACGAAAGCCTGACCAGCCAGTTCCGCGATTTCCAGAAGCGCGCGATCGTGTTCCATTCCGAACCGCTGGCGCACGACATCGAGGTCGCCGGGCAGATGCGCCTTTCGTTGCAAGTGCAGTCGGATGCGCCGGATTTCGACCTGTGGGCGCAGGTGCTGATGGTGATGCCGGATGGCTCGGCCGTGCGGCTGGGCGAGGACATCCGTCGCGCGCGCTTCCGCAACGGTCAGTTCAAGCAGGAATTGTTGAAACCTGGCCAGGTCGTCGAGATTCCGTTCCAGTTCTGGTGGATGGCGCGGCGGATTCCCGCCGGTGCGCGCCTGCGCGTGACGATCGCTCCACTCAATTCGTCGAGCTACCAGAAGAACTACAACACCGGCGGCCGCATCGGTTACGAGCGGATCGAGGACGCACGCATCGCGCACATCCAGGTGTTCCACGACCGCGCGCACGCGAGTCTCCTGAGCCTGCCGCTCGCCGCGCCCCCGATCACCAAGGGAGAATCCAGATGACTTGTCCCAAATGCCAATACCCCAATGCCGAGGGCGCACGCTTCTGCGTGCAGTGCGGTAGTGCTTTGAGCCAGGCTGCACCCGTGGTTTCGACAACGCCATCACCGGGTGCAGTTGCTTCACCATCGAGCAGCAACAAGACCGCGTTGATCGTGCTGGGCGTGATCTTCGGAGTCCTCCTGCTGTTCGTGGTCGGCATCTATACCGCCTTCCACGTGGTCGCCAGCAAGGTGCGCGCGCTGGCAAGCGGCGATGCGCAGACCACGTCGCAAGCGCAAGACGCACCGCAGAACAGCGCCGATTCCGACACGCAGCAGGGCGCGGTTGTCACCGGCAACGTGATCGGCAACATCCTCGGCACCGATGCCAAGGGCAAGTCGGACATCGGCAAGGCCATGGGCAATCTGGCGCAGGCCGGACAGCAGATCGACCAGCGTGACAAGGCTGCCGGCAATGCCAACGGCGCGCCGACTGCGCAGGACACGCAACAGGCGATGGGCGCGGTCGGTGGGTTGCTGGGCGCGCTCGGCAGTTCGCTGGGTGGCGCGCATCGGCACGATCCGGTGGATTTCCACGTGCTCGAACCATTGCTGCCCTCCTCGCTCTCCGGCATGCAGCGCGGCGTGCCGCAGGGCAACGCCAACCAGGGGATGGGCATCAAGGAGACTTCCGCGGAAGTCGATTTCAATGGCGCGGGCAACGCGCACATACATGTTTCGATCACGGACGCCGCCGCGGTTTCGGGTCTCGCCGGCATCGCCGAGATGGCGAATTCGCAGCAATCGGAGCAGGGCGACAACTACGAGAAGAACGAAACGATCGGCGGACAAAACGTCCACGAGAAATGGGATGCCTCCAGCAGACACGGTGAGCTGTCGCTGATCGTGGCCAGGCGCTACGGCGTGGAAGTGCACGGCGACAACGTCGACATGGATGCGCTGAAGACCGCGCTGGCGCAGATCGATCTCGGCAAGCTCGAGTCGATGAAGGACGCCAATCCGACCGCGCAATGAGGACGCGACAGAGGATCGCCGCCGTGCAAGCCACAATTCGCGCCCTGTTGATGCTCGCGCTGGCCGCAACGCCCGCCGCGTGCCGGCACGCGAATACCGCGCCGACGCTCGCGCCGATCGACTGGCGCACCAGCCCGCTGGATCTGAACCTGCGCGGCATGAACGGCAAGAGCTACCTGTTCCGCTGCCCGGCCGGCAAGCCGGTACCCGAATCGGTCACCGGCAGTGGGCCGTACACCGATGCATCATCGATCTGCGCCGCCGCCGCGCACGCCGGCGCGATCGATTCGCAGCGCGGCGGAATGGTGATGATCCAGATCCTGCCCGGGCGGAACAACTATTTCGGCACGACGCAGAACTTCATCCACAGCGCGGACTACACGCATCCCTGGGCCGGCAGCTTCGAGGTGCTGTCGGCCGAGGATTTCGATTCGGGAAGAAAACCGTAAGCGCGCTCATCGCGCTCCAATCAAAGGAGAAACATCATGCAATCACGCAAAGTCCAATCGAATCGCCGCGGCTTGTTCATTGCCGCATGCATGACAGGCGCATTGATCGCGCAAACCGCGATGGCAGGCTGCCCGCCGGGTTATCGTTCCAAAGCCGGACACTGCATCCCGGGTCCGGTGCAAACGCATCATCCAGCGGCGATCAAGTCGAGCGTGCACGCCCCAACGGCGATCTCGCCGATGCATGCGAACAAGCCTCACAAGTACGCGCATGCCTCCGCCGTCACATCCGTGCATGCAACGGCGGTGCATCATGCTGAACCAAAAACGGCCTATGCCTCGCACTCCGCGCACCATGCGGGCCCGGTACCGGCGGCTTCTTCCTTTGGATATGACTTGCGCGCGCAGCACGAAGCAAAATCCGATACCCATGCGATCATCTTCGTCGGCGGCAAGCAGGCGCTGAATCCGCAACCGATTCCGCCGGGCAAGAGCGCGCTCAACCCGCAACCGATTCCACCGGGGCATGCCGTCCACAAGTTGCCGCAGCCTGGTGCACCGATCCAACAAGCGGTCAGTCATTGAGCGGCATAGATATCCCCGGGAGAGATGTGACATGTCTTTGCGTTCCATCGGCACAAACATCGCTGCAGGCGCGCTGCTTTGTGCGCTTGCGGGATGCTCGCAGAACGGCGAATCGAACGCGTCTGCATCCGGCAATCGCAACGCGCCTGCAAACGGCCACAAGGCGGCCGCCCCGAATGGCGGCTGGATCGCCAATGGTGCGACCGCCTGCGACAAATACCTGACGCCGGACGTGGTTGCCGCCATCCTGAGTCATCCCGCCGGCAAGTCGAAGCGGCTCAGCGGACAGGCCTGCACGTATGAGTCGGGCGACAGCGGCGGCAGCATCAGCATCACGCTGTCGAGCGCGGGTCCCGCAGCCTTCGAGCAGTATCAACAATACCTGGTGGATCCACGGCCGCTCGCCGGCGTGGGCGACAAGGCATCGAGCTCGATCACCGGCATCGACGCGGTCAAGGGCAACGATCGCACGTGCACGATCGACGCCGGCGGCGCGCCAGGTTCAACGAAACTGACCGGCGACGCGCTGGCGCAAAAGCTCGGCGAAATCTGCAACAAACTTTTCGCGCTGCCTTGATTGCCACATGATCTTAAACTTCGGGAGAACCCCATGCCTCTACTTGACCGTAAAGCCCTGTTCGTCGCTGCGAGCATGGTTGCGCTCACCGCTTGTTCGAACACTTCCGTCACGCAAGCGGCGGCGGCAACATCCGGCGAGCCGTCGAGTGCTTCTGCCAAGGCCGGCGATTCGCCGCGCAGTGTCGATGCCAAGACGTATTGCGCGAAGTTGCAGCCCGCGGTGCAATCCAGGGTGAAAATCCCACTGAGCCTGTTCAAGGCCGACGACAGCCGCTCCGATGACACCTACGGCGACGATCCGACCTACGTCAGTTGCACCTACGATTCCAACGGCAAACGCGTGACGGTGATTGCGCGCGCTGCCGGCGACGCAATGGAACGCGACAAGCGCAACGGCCTGACGCCCGTTTCCGGCTACGGCGACCAGGCTTTCTATTCGGGCGAGAAAGGCGGCCAGTTGCGCTGGGTCGATGTCGTGCGCGGTGGCGATTTCTGCGAAGCGCTGCTCGGTGTGGAACAAACCGACCTGAACGATGGCGATTTCAGCAAGACCGGTGGAGAGATCTGCACGGCCGCACTCGCGGCCCGGTGAAATGCGGACAGCGAAGATCAGGCTTAGACGATCGCCGGCGCTGCGGCCGACGCCACGCGTTTCAGTGTGCCGATCGAATGGCCCTGCTCGCCGAGGTATTCCAGCCAGCGATTGAGGAAGGAGTTCATGCGCAATCTGTGCGTCAGGACTCCGCGCACGGGTAAGGGTTCCAGCACCTGCCACAGCTCGCGACCCGGTTGGCAGTGCAGCGCTTCGGTGGCGTGCGCGTCCAGGTACATGCGCAATTGCGCGGACGGTGCTGGCTGTCCGGTCGACTCGTCGAGCAGCTCGTAGCTCAAGCCGATCTCGACCGTGTAGGGATGGCGCTCCTGGATGACGAGGCGCAAATCCAGGCCGTCGCCGACGGATGAAACGTATTCGCCCGCCGGCAACCGCTGCGGCGAGAACATGCGCATCAGGCGCTGGTGATTCTCCGCGTACAAACCCATCAGCCAACCGAAACGGCCGGGCAGCAATGCACCGGCGCTCGATGCGCTTCGGGAAGATTGCTTGCGTGCAAACGTGATTGACATGGTTCGATCTTAGCGCGGGATTTCAAATGCGCGAGTCTTGTTTTTTCCGCAAAAAGAGTTCACGGTATGGGTCTGTACGGTCCATGCAGCGAGCCTCTCGCAAGCTTCGTGCCGGACCCACGCAGACGCCGGGCCGGCGAAGCACTACCATCGTTTCCATGGGTGCTCCGGGCCTGCTTCCGCTGCTTTCCCGCAAACTGGCCGGCGCGCCGGCGAGGCTGTGCGTCGCCTTTTCGGGCGGCGCCGATTCCACCGCGCTGCTGCATGCATTGGCGCAGCTTCCGCAGGCGCGAGAACGCGGGTTGCGCGCACTGCACGTCGACCACGGTTTGCACGCCGAAAGCATGCGCTGGTCGGAGCACTGTTTACAGTTCTGCGCCGCGCTCGATGTACCGATGGAAATCATCCGCGTCGAAGTAGCGCACGACGGGAACGAAGGACTCGAAGCAGCGGCGCGACGCGCAAGACATGCGGCCTTCGCCTCGGCAATTCAAGATGGCGAATGGCTGGCGCTGGCCCACCACCGCGACGACCAGATCGAAACCGTGCTGCTGAAACTGCTGCGCGGCGCCGGCCCGCAGGGCTTGAGCGGCATGCGCGAATCGCGTGCGCTCGGCGCGGGCGCGCTGTGGCGGCCGCTGCTGGAGCTGCCGCGCTCCGTTCTACGCGAGTACGTCGTGAAACAGGGGCTCGCTTTCATCGACGATCCGTCGAATGCCGACACGCACCTGTCGCGCAACTTTCTGCGCGCGGAAATCATCCCGAAATTGCTCGCGCACTGGCCGCACGCCGCGCAGTCCATCGCACACTCTTCCGCGCTCTGCCGCGAAGCAGCCGTACTCCTCGATGCGGAAGCCGAAACGGCATTGATGCGCCTGCGCAACGAAAACGGCACGCTGGATGCGCGCAACTGGAGCGCCCTGCCCGACGCGCTGCGCATGCCGGTGCTGGAGCGTTGGTTGCGCGAGCAGGGTTTGTCTGCGCCGCCACCTTTGCGTTGTGAAGAACTGCGACGGCAGATCGAACGGGCGCGCGAAGATCGCGAACCGTGCATCGTCTGGACCGAAGGCGAGATCCGCCTGTGGCGTGGTGCGCTGCACGCGATTCCGCCGCTAAAGGAAATCCCGCAGGATTGGGAGGCGGAATGGAACGGTGCCCCGCTGGAGTTGCCCGCTGGCACGGGCGAGTTGTGGCTGCGCGCCACCGGTCGGAAGCCCGACGTTGTCAATCTGCTTCCTCTGCAAGTGCGTTTCCGTCGCGGTGGTGAGCAGATCAAACCCGCGGGCGACCCCCATACGCGGGAATTGCGCGATCTGTTTCAGCGCGCCGGCATCCCACCTTGGCAACGTGGACGGATTCCGCTGATTTTTCGGGATGACGAATTGCTGGCAGTGGGGAACTTGTGGATCAGCACGGCGTGCAAGTCCTTGTTGGCAAGCATCGCCGCCGAACTGGTCTGGCAACGCAGCGGCGATTGATTCGCCGCACGCGCTGCGCTAGCGTGCGCGCATGAACGAACCCGCACAGAAAAACGACGAATCCGCACCCTCCATCGCGCGCTTCGAACAGTCGCTGGACGAACTGGAGAAATTGGTCGCGCGGTTGGAGGGTGGCGAGTTGAGTCTGGACGAATCGCTACGCTCGTTCGAGCGCGGCATTGCTCTGTTCCGCGAATGCCAGTCGGCGCTGGAACAGGCCGAACTGCGTGTGAAGCTGCTGCTCGATCCGAACGATCCGGAAAGCGCGCAGCCGTTTGAGAATGAGTGAGCTGGAAATCAGAATCGAAAATCTGAAATCGCGTATAACTTCGACGTCATTCCGGGCCGTGCGCGAGCGCGAAACCCCGAATCCATTTTATTCTTCCGCAATGTGCAGCAGAGACACTGGATTCCGGCTCTCGCTGGAATAACTATGGGAAAGCACAAAAAAGCGGGCCATCGGCCCGCTTTTTTGTATCGAATATCGCGAACCGATCAGTTGATCAGACGCAACGCGAACGGATACCGATAGGTTTCGCCCTTGCTGACCGCCACGGCGGCGAGGATGCAGAACACCAGGTTGGCGATCCACAGCAGCCACCATAGGAAGAAGCCGATAACGATCCACATCAGGATCCAGCAGATCACGTAGCCGATCAGGATGGTGATCTGGAAATTCAACGCCTCTTTCGCCTGCCCGTTGAGCCAGGTTTTGTCGGCGCGATCCTTGTGGGTGAGCCAGATGATCAGGGGCACGATGAAGCTGAGGATGATCCCCGACAGGTGGGTGATCAGGGCCAGGTTGCGGTCATCGGCGCTGCTGCCGGCTGCGGGCGGTGGCGCGGCGGGCGGAGGCGTGACGGATTCCGGCGGAACACTCATGTGATTTCCCCTACACGGTGGTGGACGCGGATCAGACTTTCCGCCCCTCCGCCGCGGCTGTCAAGCACCCACCGTTTGTTGTATCTGCCTGAAATCGAACCGTTCGCCCTGAGGTATGAAGGGCGAAGTGAACGACGGTGCGATTTGACGTATCGCTGCGCTAGACTTTCCACCGCGGCCGTGGGGACGGTCGCAGTCGAGGGGGAAACATGCACGACGAAACTCTCGCGGCCGGCCTTGAACCGCCCGCTCCGCCGGCACACGTGTTGCCGACCACATATCCGGACCAGCCGTTCGAATTCCGCGGCAACGCGCGCGAATACTTCCGGATCTGGATCGTCAATTTCGCGCTCAGCATCGTTACGCTGGGCATCTATTCGGCGTGGGCTTCGGTGCGCACGCGCCGCTACTTCTACGCCAACACGCGGCTCGCCGGTTCGCCGTTCGAGTACAGCGCGCAACCGCTGCCGATCCTGCGCGGACGCCTGCTGGCGGTGCTGATGTTCTCCCTGTACGTGCTGGCCAGCCGCACCTCGTGGCAACTGCAATTGATCACGGCCGGACTGATCGGCCTGATCATGCCCTGGCTGATCGTGCGCGGGCTGGCGTTCCGCGCGCGCTATTCGTCCTGGCGCGGATTGCCCTTCCGCTTCGAACCCGATTTCGCCGGCGCCTACAAGTGGTATTTCGCGGTATATCCGCTGCTGTTGCTGACGCTGGGGCTCACCTATCCCTGGATCAAGGCGCGCCAGCAGGAGTGGACCGTACAGAATCATCGTTACGGCAACGCTGCATTCGATTTTCACGGCGACGTCGGCGACTACTATCTGGTCTTCTTCGCCAGCATCGGCATCGCCTTCGCGTACATGATCTTCGTCGGGATCGGCGCGACCGGCGTGATCGGATACTTCACCACGCACTATGGCAAGACCGGGATGCGGGATCACCTTGTGCTGTTCATGCTGATGTTCTATGTAACGTACCTGCCGGCGTACCTCGGCGTGTACGCCTACAACCGCTCGCGCATGCTGAATCTGCTCTACAACAACGCCACCTTGGCCGGCGGTCACCGCCTGCGCAGCACACTGGGCTACTGGGGACTGTTCTGGATCTACTCCAGCAATCTGATCGCGATCGTGTGTACGCTGGGCCTTGCCGTGCCCTGGGCGAAGGTGCGAATGGCGCGCTACCGCACTTCACATTTGGTCCTGCGACCGGCGGGCGACCTGGATGCGTTCGTTGCCGAAACCACCGCGCAAACCGACGTCGGCGCGCTGGGCGCGGAAATGGACAACATCTTCAGCATCGATATCGGGCTGTGATGAGGGTCTGTTGACATCAGCCGAAATGGCCGCGCCGTCGGTCCTTTGCCTGCAGGGCGAAGAAGAGCGAGGAAGATGTATGTCGATACATAGACGAGCGGTGACGCAGCCATGCGGGCAAAGCGCCACGGCCCTTCGGGTTGCTCCGCAACGGCCGCCATACTGCGTTGTGCGCCTTGACCACAAAGCGAGCTATGGCGCTGCGGCGCGCCCCTTGTCTGGCAGCCGCTGCGGAAGCAACGCGGTTCATTTGGGCTGATGCCAACCGACCCTATCGCGGGCAGTTATTACGACGGGCGCAGCAGCCGCGTGTACGCGGTGCGCGCGGAACGCGAAGGCGCGATGCTGAAAGTGCGCGGTATGGATTTCGAACGGCAGGACGCGTTGTCGGAAA
>DASXWZ010000218.1:0-10592 GCA_036503375.1 Rhodanobacteraceae bacterium
GACGGGAAGAATCGAGCGCGGGATCATCAAGGTGGGTGACGAAGTCGAGATCGTCGGCATCAAGCCGACCGTCAAGACCACGGTCACGGGCGTTGAGATGTTCCGCAAGCTCCTGGACCAGGGCCAGGCCGGCGACAACGCAGGTCTGCTGCTGCGCGGCACCAAGCGCGAGGAAGTGGAGCGCGGCCAGGTGCTGTGCAAGCCGGGCAGCATCACCCCGCACACCAAGTTCGAGTCGGAGGTGTATTGCCTCTCCAAGGAAGAAGGTGGGCGACACACGCCGTTCTTCAAGGGCTATAGGCCGCAGTTCTACTTCCGCACCACCGATATCACCGGAGCGGTGGAGTTGCCGGCGGGTGTGGAGATGGTCATGCCGGGGGACAACATCAAAATGGTGGTGAGCCTGATCCACCCGATCGCGATGGAGGAAGGCCTGCGCTTTGCCATCCGCGAAGGCGGCCGCACGGTCGGTGCTGGCGTGGTGACCAAGATCATCGAGTAACGACGGTTATTGCTGACGCGGCAGTGCCGCGCAGCAATAACTCCCGGTGTTATGCGACCAGAAGCGGGTCGCATAACACCGGGGAAGCAGAAAAGCGAAAAGCAACAGCGAAAGCTGACAACGTTCTTTTAGTGAGCAAACAAACATGGCAAACCAGAACATCCGCATCAGGCTGAAGGCGTACGACCATCGTCTGATCGATCGCTCGGCGAGCGAGATCGTGGAGACGGCCAAGCGCACCGGTGCCACGGTGCGCGGCCCGATTCCGCTGCCGACCAAGATCGAGCGCTACACCATCCTGGTTTCGCCGCACGTGGACAAGGATGCGCGCGACCAGTATGAGACGCGCACGCACAAGCGCGTGCTCGACATCGTCGATCCCAACGACAAGACGGTGGACGCGCTGATGAAACTGGATCTCGCTGCCGGCGTTGATGTTCAGATCAAGCTCGGCTGAGCGACAGACGGAATACGAACATGAGTATCGGACTGGTTGGAAAAAAATGCGGCATGAGCCGCATCTTTACCGAAGACGGCCGCTCGGTGCCGGTGACGCTGATCGAGGCGACGCCGAATCGCGTGACCCAGGTGAAGACCGCCGACAACGACGGCTATGTCGCGGTGCAGGTCACCGTGGGCGTCAAGCGCGCATCCTTGCTGACCAAGCCGGCGAAGGGTCACTACGCCAAGGCCAAGGTCGAGCCGGGTCGCGGGCTGTGGGAATTCCGCCTCGAGGACAATGACGCCGGCAAGTACGAGATCGGCGCCGAAATCAAGGCCGACGAGGTGTTCAAGGTCGGCCAGATGGTGGATGTCGCCGGCGTGACCAAGGGCAAGGGTTTCCAGGGCACGATCAAGCGCTGGAACTTCACCATGGGCGACGCCACGCACGGCAACTCGCTGTCGCATCGTGCGCCGGGTTCGATCGGCCAGCGCCAGACGCCGGGCCGCGTGTTCCCCGGCAAGAAGATGGCCGGCCACATGGGCAGCGTGAATCGCTCGGCGATGAACCTGGAAGTGATGCACGTGGACGCCGAGCGCCACCTGATCGCGGTCAAGGGCGCGGTGCCCGGCGCGACCGGCGGCGACGTGATCGTGCGTCCGGCGGCGAAGGCCTGAGAGGAGCGACGACGATGGAACTCAACGTAATCGGCGCCAAGTCGCTCAAGGTTTCCGAAGAGATCTTCGGCGGCAAATTCCGCCAGGATCTGGTGCACCAGGTCGTCACCGCGTATCGCAACGCGGGACGCGCCGGCACCAAGGCAACGCTCAACCACAGCGAAGTCTCGGGTACCACCAAGAAATTCAAGAAGCAGAAGGGCGGCGGTGCCCGCCACGGCGACTACCGCGCCAATATCTTCGTCGGCGGTGCGCACGGTCACGCGCTCGAACCGCGCGACTTCTCGCAGAAAGTCAACCGCAAGATGTACCGCGGCGCGCTGCGTTCGATCCTGGCGGAGCTGAATCGCCAGGATCGCCTGAAGATCGTGCCGCAGTTCGGCGTGGACGCGCCCAAGACCAAGGACCTGATCGGCAAGCTCGATCAGCTCGAAGCGAAGGGCCGCACGCTGATCGTGGCCGATGAGGTGAACGAGAACCTGTATCTCGCCGCGCGCAACAATCCCAAGGTGATCGACGTCGTCGACGTCAACGGGCTGAATCCGGTGGCGCTGGTCGGCGCCGATCACGTGGTGATGACGGTGGACGCGGTGAAGAAGATCGAGGAGTGGCTGGCATGAGCAGCATGTCCAATCAATCGGCTCCGAACCAGCGCGTCCTGTCCGTGCTGCGCGCGCCGCGCATTTCGGAGAAGAGCGCCAAGCTCGCCGAGCACAACCAGTACGTGTTCGAGGTGGCGCCGGATGCCACGAAATCCGACGTGAAGTCGGCGGTCGAGCGGTTGTTCGACGTCGACGTCAAATCGGTCAACATGGTCAACATCAAGGGCAAGCTGAAACTGTTCCGCTTCCGTCCCGGCCGCAAGGCGAACGTGCGCAAGGCGTATGTGCGACTGGCCGAAGGCCAGAGCATCGACGTTGCGGCCAAGGCTTAATCCACAAGGTGCAATGAGATGGCACTGATCACACCCAAGCCGACATCGCCCGGACGCCGCGGAATGGTGCGCGTGGCGACGGCCGGCCTGCACAAGGGCGCGCCCTACGCTGCGCTCACCGAGCCGCAGGCCAAGACCGGCGGCCGCAACCACTACGGGCGCATCACCACGCGCCACAAGGGTGGCGGCCACAAGCAGCACTACCGCATCATCGATTTCAAGCGCGACAAGCTCGGCATTGCCTGCCGCATCGAGCGGCTGGAATACGACCCCAACCGGACCGCGCACATCGCGCTGTTGCTGTACGTGGATGGCGAACGCCGCTACATCATCGCGCCCAAGGGCGTGCAGGCGGGTGAGCAGTTGATGGCCGGGCGCGATGCACCGATCAAGGCCGGCAATGCGCTGCCCTTGCGCAACATCCCGATCGGCACCACCGTGCATTGCGTCGAGATGAAGCCGGGCAAGGGCGCGCAGCTCGCTCGCAGCGCCGGTGCATCGGCGCAGTTGATCGCGCGCGAATCGGGCTATGCGACTTTGCGACTGCGTTCGGGCGAGACCCGCCGTGTCGCGGTGGAGTGCCAGGCCACAATCGGCGAGGTCGGCAATTCGGAACACAACCTGCGCAAGCTCGGCAAGGCCGGCGCCAAGCGCTGGCGCGGTATCAAGCCGACCGTGCGCGGCGTGGTGATGAATCCGGTGGATCACCCGCATGGCGGCGGCGAAGGCCGCACCTCCGGCGGTCGCCACCCGGTCAGCCCGTGGGGCACGCCGACCAAGGGTTACAAGACGCGCAACAACAAGCGCACTCAGAAGTTCATCGTGCGTCGCCGCAGCAAGAAATAAGAGCCCATCGACATGCCACGTTCACTCAAGAAAGGCCCGTTCGTCGACCTGCACCTGCTGAAAAAGGTGGAAGTCGCGAGCGCATCCAACAGCAAGCGTCCGATCAAGACCTGGTCACGGCGTTCGATGATCGTGCCGGAAATGGTCGGCCTGACGCTGGCCGTGCACAACGGCCGCCAGCACGTGCCGGTGTTGGTCAACGAGAACATGGTCGGGCACAAGCTCGGTGAGTTCGCGGCGACCCGCATCTTCAAGGGCCACACCGCGGGCGACAAGAAAGCCGCCGCGCCGGCCGCCGGCGCGAGGCCGGCCGCAGCCGCACCCGCTGCGCCGGCCGCCAAGTGATGGGAACCGTCATGAACACGAGCACGACCGAAGCAAAAGCCATCCTGCGCGGCGCCCGCATTTCGGCGCAGAAGGCGCGGCTGATCGCCGACCTGGTGCGCGGCATGCCGGTGGGCAACGCCAGCGCGGTGCTGGAGCACACGCCGAAGAAAGCCGCGCACCTCGTGCGCAAGGTGCTGCTGTCGGCGGTCGCCAATGCCGAGAACAACCTGGGCGCGGACGTGGACGAGCTGAAGGTCTCGCGCGTATTCGTCGATGAAGGTCCGGTCATGAAGCGCATGCGCGCTCGGGCGAAAGGCCGCGGCGCGCGGATTTTGAAGCGCACCGCGCATATCACCGTAGTGGTGGGAAACTGATATGGGTCATAAAGTCAATCCGGTCGGCATCCGCCTTGGCATCTCCAAGGACTGGAATTCCAAGTGGTACGCGCCCAAGCGCGAGTTCGCGCAGAACCTCGTCGCGGACCTCAAGGTGCGCGAGCTGCTCAAGACACGCCTTTCGCAGGCCGGCGTGTCCAGGATCCAGATCGAGCGACCCGCCAAGAACGCGCGCATCACCATCCACACGGCGCGTCCGGGCGTGGTGATCGGCAAAAAGGGTGAGGACATCGAGAAGCTGCGCAACGACGTGTCCAGGATCATGGGCGTGCCCGCGCACATCAACGTCAACGAAGTGCGCAAGCCGGAGATCGACGCACAGCTCGTGGCCGAGAACATTGCGCAGCAGCTCGAGCGCCGCATCATGTTCCGTCGCGCGATGAAGCGCAGCGTGCAGAACGCGATGCGCTTGGGCGCCCTGGGCATCAAGGTCAACGTCGCCGGTCGCCTGAATGGAGCCGAGATCGCGCGTTCCGAGTGGTACCGCGAAGGCCGCGTGCCGCTGCACACGTTGCGCGCCGACATCGACTATGGCTTCGCCGAAGCGAAGACGACCTACGGCGTGATCGGCGTGAAGGTATGGATCTACAAGGGCGAGATCTTCGATTTCGCCGCGGTCGGCCAGGCCGCGAAGGAAGAAGAGCGCAACGAAAACGCCCAGCCGACGCGCCGCCCGCGCGCCGACCGCGACGACGAGCCACGCCGCGAGCGCGCTGGTCGCGGTGAACGTCGCGAGCGCGCTGGAAAGTAAAACCGGGAAATATCTATGCTTCAGCCAAAACGCACAAAATTCCGCAAGCAGTTCAAGGGCCGCAATGACGGCCTGAGCCACAGCGGCAACCTGGTCAGCTTCGGCGAATACGGCCTGAAAGCGACCACGCACGGCATGCTGACCGCGCGCCAGATCGAGGCCGCGCGCCGCTGCATCACGCGTTATGTGAAGCGCGGCGGCAAGCTGTGGATCCGCGTGTTCCCGGACAAGCCGATCACCAAGAAGCCCATCGAAGTCCGCATGGGCGCCGGCAAGGGCAACGTGGAGTACTGGGTGGCGCCGGTGCAGCCGGGCCGCATGCTTTACGAGATCGAAGGCGTGACCGAAGCCGAGGCACGCGAGGCGTTCCGCCTGGCCGCGGCCAAGCTCTCGGTGCAGACGCAATTCGCGACACGGGCGGTGCTGTGATGAAGACCAGCGAGATGCGCGGCCAATCCGCGCAGGACTTGAACGAGCACATCCTCGAACTGCGCCGCGAACAGTTCAGCTTGGCCATGCAGAAGGCGCAGGGTGGCGAAGCGAAGACGCACGATTTCAAGCGCGTTCGCCGCGAGATCGCGCGCGCGCAAACCGTGCTGGCCGAACAATCGAAACAAGGTGGCTCGAAATGAGCGGGAACGAGAAAACTGCGCGTGCGCTTGAAGGCCGCGTGTTGAGCAGCAAGATGAACAAGACGGTCACCGTGCTGGTGGAGCGCCAGGAGCAGCACGGCCTGTACGGCAAGCTGTTGCGCCGCTCTACCAAGCTGCACGCGCACGACGAAACGGGCGCGCGCGAGGGCGATCTGGTTCGCATCAGCGAATGCCGGCCGATGTCGAAGACCAAACACCATCGCGTGGTCGAAATCGTCGCGCGCGCGGCCGAATAAGGAGATTGCAGCCATGATCCAGATGCAATCCACATTGGCCGCGGCCGACAACAGCGGCGCCAAGGAACTGATGTGCATCAAGGTGCTGGGCGGTTCCAAGCGCCGCTACGCCAGCATCGGAGATGTCATCAAGGTTTCGATCCGCGATGCGATCCCGCGCGGCAAGGTCAAGAAGGGCGAGGTATACAACGCGGTGGTGGTGCGCACCGCCAAGGGCGTGCGCCGCGCCGATGGTTCGCTGATCCGCTTCGACGGCAACGCGGCCGTGCTCCTCAACAACAAGCTCGAACCGTTCGGTACCCGCATCTTCGGGCCGGTCACGCGCGAGCTGCGCAGCGAGCGTTTCATGAAGATCGTTTCGCTCGCGCCGGAAGTGCTGTAAGGAATTCGCCATGAATCGCATAAAGAAAGGCGACCAGGTGGTCGTGATCACCGGCAAGGCCAAGGGTCAGCGCGGCGAAGTGACGCGCGTGGCCGGCGATCGCGTGTTCGTGCAGAACATCAACCTGGTCAAGCGCCACACCAAGCCGAACCCGCAGATCAACCAGCCGGGCGGCATCGTGGAGCGCGAGGCGCCGATCCACATTTCCAATGTCATGCTGTTCAACTCCGCCACGGGCAAGGGTGAACGCGTGGGCCGCAAGACGCTCGGCGACGGGCGCAAGGTACGCGTGTTCAGTAGCTCCGGCGAAGTCGTGGACGCGTGAGGACTTCGACATGACTACGCGATTGCAGAAAATCTATTCCGAGGAAGTCGTGCCGAAGCTGATGCAGCGCTTCGGTTACAAGAACGTGATGCAGGTTCCGCGCATCACCAAGATCACGCTCAACATGGGCGTGGGCGAGGCCACGGGCAACAAGAAGATCCTGGAGAACGCGGTGGCCGACATGGCCAAGATCGCGGGCCAGAAGCCCGTGACCACGAAGGCGCGCGTGTCGGTGGCGAGCTTCAAGATCCGCGATGGCTGGCCGATCGGCTGCAAGGTCACGTTGCGCCGCAACCGCATGTACGAATTCCTGGACCGCCTGATCAACGTCTCGCTGCCGCGCGTGCGCGACTTCCGCGGCGTGTCGGGCCGTTCGTTCGACGGCCGTGGCAACTACAACATGGGCGTGAAGGAACAGATCATCTTCCCGGAAATCGATTTCGACCAGGTGGATGCGATGCGCGGCATGGACATCGCCATTTCCACCACCGCGAAGTCAGACGAGGAAGCGAAGGCTTTGCTTGAGGCTTTCCGCTTCCCGTTCCGCAACTGACCAGTCAAGAGAACGAAACAATGGCAAAGACCTCGATGGTCAACCGCGATCTGAAGCGGATGAAGCTGGTGAAGAAGTACGCCGCCAGGCGCGCCGGCCTGAAGAAGATCGTGTTGAGCCCGAATTCCTCCTACGAGGAAAAGATGGAAGCGCAGGCGAAGCTGCAGAAGCTGCCGCGCGATGCCAGCCCGACACGCGTGAGTACGCGTTGTGCGCTGACCGGCACCCCGCACGCGGTGAACAAGAAATTCGGCCTCGGCCGAATGAAGCTGCGCGCCGCGACCATGCGCGGCGACGTTCCCGGTTTGCGCAAAGCAAGCTGGTGAAACCCTTTTTGGATATCGATGCTGAAACTCCCGGACATTAATCATGAGCATGACTGATCCCATCGCCGACATGTTCACCCGCATCCGCAACGCCCAGGCCATGGGCAAGCAGACGGTGAGCATGCCGGCTTCGAAGATGAAACAGGCGCTTGCCGATTTGCTGAAGGCGGAAGGCTACGTGCTGGACGCTCGCCGCAGCGAGGATGGTGGCAAGGCCGAACTCGAGATCAAGCTGAAGTATTTCGACGGCAAGCCGGCGATCGAGCGCATCGAGCGTGTCAGCCGCTCCGGCCTGCGCGTGTACCGCGGCAAGGGCGAGCTGCCGAAGGTGCTGGGCGGCCTCGGCATTTCGATCATCTCGACCTCATCCGGCCTGATGACCGACGCGCAGGCGCGCGCCAAAGGTCTCGGCGGCGAAGTGATCGGAAGGGTTGCTTGAGAATTGTTTGGAGCCATTGCGAAGTCTGGTCATGGATGACCAGTTTTGACTGATCGATCAGGAAGATCATTGGCTTTACCGGAGCTTTTATGTCACGAGTCGCTAAAAAACCGATTCCTTTGCCGAAGGGCGTGGATTGCCAGATCGGCGCCGACGTCATCACCGTCAAGGGTCCGAAGGGCACCTTGAAACTGCCGCCGATTTCGGGTGTCAAGGTGGCGATGGAGAACGGCACGCTGACGTGCGTGGTCAATGAAGGCGCCGACGACAAGTTCGCCGGCACCGCGCGCGCGCTGCTGGCCAACATCGTCAAGGGCGTGTCGGAAGGTTACGAGCGCAAGCTGGAACTGGTCGGCGTGGGTTATCGCGCGCAGATGCAGGGCAAGAACCTCAATCTCTCGCTCGGTTTTTCGCACCCGGTGGTGTTCGCCGCGCCGGAAGGCGTGACGATCGAGACGCCGACCCAGACCGAGATCCTGATCAAGGGTGCCGACAAGCAGCGCGTCGGCGAAACCGCAGCCAAGATCCGCGCGTTCCGTCCGCCCGAACCCTACAAGGGCAAAGGTGTGCGCTACGCCGGTGAACGCATCACGCTCAAGGAAGCCAAGAAGGCGTAAGTGCGGAGCCGTTCCGCATTGCCGATCCGCTTCCCAGGAAAACGAACATGGAAAAGAAAACCGCCCGCCTGCGTCGTGCCAAGTCCACGCGCATGCATATCCGAAAACTGGCCGTGCCGCGCCTGACCGTGCATCGCAGCGGGCAGCACATCTACGCGCAGGTGATCGCGCCGCAAGGGGGCAAGGTGCTGGCGTCGGCCTCCACCGTGCAGAAGACCGTGCGCGAAGGCCTGAAGGCCACCAAGAACAAGGACGCCGCCGCCGCGGTGGGCAAGGCCGTTGCCGAGAAGGCGCGTGCCGCCGGCGTGGAAGCGGTCGCGTTCGATCGTTCCGGTTTCCGGTATCACGGCCGCATCAAGGCGTTGGCGGATGCCGCACGCGAAGCCGGCCTGAAGTTCTGATTCAACGATCCAACAACAACTCCAAGCGGCTTGATGCCGTAAGCAAACGCCCGCACTTCGCGGGTTCAAGGTGAAAACAATGTCGAGTCACGATCGCGAAAATTCGGACGGCCTGCTCGAGAAGCTGATTGCCGTCAACCGCGTGGCCAAGACCGTCAAGGGCGGCCGCCAGATGAGCTTCACCGCGTTGACCGTGGTGGGCGACGGCGACGGCAAGGTCGGCTTCGGCTACGGCAAGGCGCGCGAAGTGCCGGTCGCCATTTCCAAGGCGATGGATCGCGCGCGTCGCAACATGGTCAAGGTCGGCCTGAACAACGGCACGCTGTGGTATGCGGTGAAGGCCAATCACGGTGCCGCACGCGTGTACATGCAACCCGCTTCCGAAGGCACCGGCGTGATCGCCGGCGGCGCGATGCGCGCCGTGCTGGAAGTGGTCGGCGTGAAGAACGTGCTCGGCAAGGCGGTGGGATCGCGCAATCCGGTGAACCTGGTGCGCGCCACCATCAAGGGCCTGAAGTCGATGGCGTCGCCGGAACACATCGCAGCCAAGCGCGGCAAGAAGGTCGAAGAGGTGCTGGGCAATGGCTAAGAAGAATGCGAACACCGCCGGCACCGTCAAGGTGCGGCTGGTCGGCGGCCTGCGCGGCGTGCAGGGCCGGCATCGCCTGAGCGTCAAGGCGCTGGGCCTGAACAAGACCAACGACGTGCGCGAACTGAAGGACAGCCCGCAGGTGCGTGGCCTGATCCAGACCGTGAATTACCTGGTTCGCGTCGAGGACTGAGAGATGAAACTCAATACATTGAAACCCGCCAAGGGTGCGCGCCGCGATCGCGTGCGCGTGGGACGCGGCATCGGTTCGGGCCTCGGCAAGACCGCCGGCCGTGGCCACAAAGGCCAGTACGCCCGCACCGGCGGGGGCAAGGTCAAGGCCGGTTTCGAAGGCGGCCAGATGCCGCTGCATCGCCGCCTGCCGAAGGTCGGCTTCCGTTCGAAGATGGCGCGCGAGTCGCAGCAGGTATTCCTGTATCAGCTTGCGGGCTTGAAGGGCGACCAGATTGACGTGACCGCATTGCGCGCGGCCGGCCTGATTGACGAGCGTGCCAAGCGCGTCAAGATCGTGAAGAAGGGCGAGATCGATCGTGCGGTGAAACTGTCGGGTGTGCTGACGACAGCCGGTGCCAAGGCTGCAATCGAAGCCGCCGGCGGCAGCGTCGAATAATTACATCCAGATCAGAAGAGCCCGTGGCCGCTCCCCAATCCAACAATCCACTCGCCGCCTTCGGCAAGCTCACCGAGCTGCGGCAGCGCCTGCTGTTCGTGGTCGGCGCATTGATCGTGTTCCGGCTCGGTTCGTTCATTCCGGTTCCGGGTGTCAATCCGGAGGCGATGACGCGCATGGTCGAGCAGGGCGGCGGCCTGCTGAACATGTTCAACATGTTCTCGGGCGGAGCGTTGGCGCGCTTCTCGCTGTTCGCGCTGGGCGTGATCCCCTACATCTCCGCATCCATCGTGGTGCAGATGATGGGCTCGATCGTGCCGGCGTGGCAGCAGTTGCGCAAGGAAGGCCAGGCAGGCCAGCGCATCCTGACCAAGTACACGCGCTGGGGCACGGTCGGCCTCGCCGCGTTCCAGGCGTTCGGCGTCGCGGTCGCGCTGCAGAAGCAGGGCATGGCCGGCGGCGTGCCGATCGTCTACGACCCGGGCTTCGGCTTCATCTTCGCCTCGGTGATCGGGCTGACCGCGGGCAGCATGTTCCTGATGTGGCTCGGCGAGCAGATGACCGAG